>JAEEUO010000053.1 GCA_016286935.1 Bacillota bacterium
CAGCGGGAGGCCGCTTCGGCCGGCGGCGCTGTTGAGGATGATCTGGGAGTAATCGGCCTTCGCGATGCCGCGCGTGCGGTCGAGAGCGTCTTCGTCCGCGGCCATCTCCATATCGGAGCCGAACAGCCGGAACGCGAGCCAGACGAGCGGGTTCGCCCAGTGGAGCATGAGCGCGCCGAACGCGAGCGCTTTCCACAGCGGATCGCCGTGGCGGAGATGGGCGGATTCATGGGCGAGGACGCAGCGCCGCTCCGTTTCGGTAAGCCCGCCGGGCAGGTAGACGCGCGGGCGGAAAACGCCGGCAACGAAGGCGGAACCGAGCCCCGGGACCGTATACACGCGTACGCGGGCGGGGAGGCCCGAACGAACGGGATCCGCGGGTCCGGAAACGGCGGCGTGATCGGCCGGAACGCGGTCCGCGAGGCGCTTCCGGAGGCGAATCGCGGAAAGGAGCGCGGCCGCTGCGAAGACGAGGACGCCCGCGAGCCAGATGATGGGCAATACTTCCGCGAACGAAAGGGCGAAAGGCGCGGCGCTGCCCGCGGAAGCCATTGTTTCGCTTCCAGCCGGCGCGTTCCCGCCGAGCGCCTCCGAGACGGTTCCGATCGCGTGCTCTGCCGCGAGGACCGCGCTGTCCGCGCCGCCGGAGACGTCCGCCGCGAGAGCCGCGACGCGCCGCGGGAGGAGCGAGAAGCCGCCCCGGAACGAGAACGGGCAGAGGAGGCGGACCAGGCAGAAGATCCAGAGGATGCAGTTCACGCGCTTCGGAAGGCGCTTCGTGAGCGGCCGGACGAGGCAGGCGAGCAGGACGAAGACCGACGCCGCGAGGCTCATCGAGACGAGCTTCCAGAAGACGGCGGAAAGGGTCGTCATTTCGCGTCCTCCTTCCGGCTCTCGTCGATCAGCTTCTGGAGCTCCGCGATCTCGCTTTCGGACAGCTTCGCGCCGCCCGTGAACGCCGCGAGGAACGCCGGCAGCGAGCCGTGGAAGGCCGTGTCGACGAACGAACGGCTCCTTCTCGCGTAGAAGTCGTCGCGCGAAACGAGCGACGTCACGACGCTGTTCTCGGTCCTGAAGTAGCCGCGGTCGGACAGGCGCCGCAGGACCGTATACGTCGTCGAGCGCTTCCAGTTCATCTTCTCCTCGCACAGCCGCACGAGCTCCGCCGTCGTCACGGGCTCGTTCTCCCACACGAGTTCGGCAAACGTCATCTCCGCGCTTTCCAGTTTCAGTTCCGCCATTGTGTTCTCCTTGGTTTTATCAGCCGCGCCGTTGGCCGCCCGGCTTTGTTTACAACTTGTAGACAACCATAGTTTACAACACGTAGACAGCCGTGTCAAGAAAGATTTGCGCCAGGGGGCCTCCGCGCGGCGTTTTCCCAGATAATGAATGGATAGCGCATATGGACGGCAGGCGGGGCAAGGGGCGGCAAACAGTCAGCGAGGGAACGTGAAAAGCCTCGGCGCACCGGCGCAGCTGATTGGCTTACGCTGTCGGCGTTGTCTGAGCGTAGCGAGTTCGACGCAGCGTCCAAGAAGCAAGCCGCAGCCGCTAAGGCTTTTCCGTGATCGAAGCGTTTGCCGCCCCTTGCCCCGGCGGGCTCCGGTGTGGTATACTGAACTGTCATGAGCTACAAAGTAAAACTGGACGTGTTCGAGGGACCCTTCGACCTGCTCGTCTACCTGATCGAGACGGCCGAAATGTCCATCTACGACATCCGGATCGCCGAGATCACCGAACAATACCTGGACGCCCTGCGCGAGATGGAAAAGCGCGACGTCGCCGTAACGGGAGACTTCATGGTTCTCGCGGCGACTTTGATTGAGATCAAATCGCGGATGCTCCTGCCGAACGCGAGCCCCGACGGCGAAGAGGCCGAGGACCCGCGCTCCGAGCTCGTCCAGAAGCTGCTCGAATACAAGAAAGCCAAGGCCGAGGCGGCGCTCCTGGCCGAACAGGAGGACTACGCGCGCCGGATCTACAAGAAACCCCAGGAGGACCTCTCCGTCTACACGAAGGAGCCCGACGAGATCCTGAACCTTGATCTGCCGGCGTTCGTGAAGGCGTTCGAGCTGTTCCTCCAGAAAAAGAAGCGCATCGAGGAGATGCACACCCGCTACGTCCGCGTGGAGCGGGAGCGGATGACGCTCGAGGCCCGCATCGAACAGATCAAGAGCTACTTCCGCGAGGGCCGCCCCGTGAAGTTCCTCGACCTGCTCGGCGGAAAGAAGACGCGGTCGAACGCCGTCCTGACGTTCCTGTCGATCCTCGAACTCGTCCGCCAGAAAACGCTGACCGCCCGCCAGAGATCGAACTTCGGCGAGATCACCCTCACCCCCGCAAAGGAGAAGAAATGAGCACGAAATCCACGATCAAATCGGCCTTCGAATCGATGCTCTTCGTGTGGGGCGACCCGCTCGAGGCGAAGACGGCCGCCGAGATCTTCAACATCACCCCGAAGGAAGCGTACGACTGCTTCAGGGAGCTCGCCGAAGAGTACGACGCGCGTGAATCGGGCCTGATGATCCGCGAGATCGACAAGGCGTTCCAGCTCGTGTCGCGTCCCGAAAACAGCGAATACATCGAGCGCCTCTGCACGCCCGTTAAGGAAAAGCGCCTCTCCCAGTCCGCGATGGAGGTCCTCGCGATCATCGCGTACCGCCAGCCCGTGACGAAGGGCGAGATCGAGTCGATCCGCGGCATCAAATGCGACCGCGTCATCGAAGGCCTCGTCAAAAAGGACCTGATCGGCGAGGTCGGCCGTTCGACGGCCGTCGGCCGCCCGATCCTCTACGGAACGACGAAGGCGTTCCTCGAAAACTTCAACTTCACGTCGCTGAAGGATCTCCCCGAGATCGAGGACATCGCGTCCGTCATCCGCGAGGACGGCGAGCCCGGCCCCGAGACCGACGACCGCCAGATCTCGCTCGACATCTGAAAGGAGCCTATATGAAAACGTTCTTTATCGCCGACACCCACTTCGGCCACGACGCGATCATCCGCTACGAAAACCGCCCGTTCAAGGACGCCGCCGAGCAGGACGAGGTCCTGATCCGCAACTGGAACGGCGCCGTTTCCGCGGACGATGAGGTCTTTCTCGTCGGCGACTTCACCGCGTACGGCGAGGAGAAGAGCCGGGAGATCCTTTCGCGCCTGAACGGCCGGAAGTATCTCGTCGTCGGCAACCACGACACCCAGCCGACGTCGTATTACCGCGCGATCGGCTTCGACGAGGTCTATCCGTATCCGATCGTCTTCGGCGGGTTCTGGATCGTCTCCCACGAGCCGCTCTACATCAATTCAAACATGCCCTACGCGAACATCTACGGCCACGTCCACGCGAACCCGAGCTATAAGGACGCGAGCGTCCAGTCCGTCTGCGTCTCCGTCGAACGGATCGGCTATACGCCCGTTTCGATGCAGGAGATCAAACGGCTCGTCGCCGAGGCGAAGAGGGCTTCGGGCGAAACGCTCATCTCCGGTACCTGAACGCGCGCGGCCGCGATCAAAGCCGCACCCATCCCACGACTCCGTTCAAGAAAGGAAACAACGATGTACAAAATTCTTGCGATCAACACCGGATCGACCTCGACGAAGGTCGCCTATTACGAGGACAAGGAGTGCAAGTTCCACAAAAGCGTCTCCCATCCCGACGCCGACATCAAAGCCTGCAAGACGCTGATCGACCAGCTGCCGATGCGGCTCGAGATCGTCAAAGGCTTCGTCGAGGAGAACAAGATCGACACGAAGGACCTGTCGATGGTCATGTGCCGCGGCGGCCTCGTGCCGAACCTCCGTCCGGGCGGCTACAAGGTCACGCCGCGCATGGAGGCCGAACTCCGCTCCGGCAACCTCCAGCCCCACGCCTCGAACCTCGCGGCGCTGATCGGCCTTGAGTTCGCGCGTCCGCACGACGTTCCGTGCTGCATCTACGACGCGCCGACGTCCGCCGACCTCTCCGACATCGCGGAGATCACCGGCATGGCGGAGATCCTGCGCGGGAGCGTCTCCCACGTTCTGAACAGCCGGGCCGTCTCCCACAAGGTCGCGGAGGAGGTCTTCCACCAGCGCTATGAGGATTCGCGCTTCGTCGTCGCGCATCTGGGCGGCGGCATCTCCTTCTCGGCCCACATGTTCGGCAAGATCGTCGACACGGTCGCGGACGACGCGGGCGCGTTCGGCCCCGAGCGGTCGGGCAGCCTTCCGCTCCTCGACATCGTCGAGATGTGCTACAGCGGCAACTACTCCCACGAGGAGATGCGCCGCAAGGTGCGCGGCGAGGGCGGCCTGAAGGGCCTTCTCGGCACGTCCGACTGCCGGATGATCGAGGAACGCATCCGCAAGGGCGACAGCTTCGCGGAGCGCGTCTACCGCGCCGAGGCGTACCAGATCGCGAAGGGCATCGGCATCCTCTGCTGCGCGATGAAGGGCCAGCTCGACGCGATCATCCTGACCGGCGGCGTCTCCTATTCGAAGATGCTGACCGACTGGATCGAGGAGTACGTCTCGTTCGTCGCGCCCGTCATCGTCTATCCGGGCGAAAACGAGATGGAGGCGCTCGCGTACGGCGGCCTCCGCATCCTCGCGGGCGAAGAGATCGCGCGCGAATACTGATCGGAGACCGCGCGCCGCGCCCGGGATCCGGACGGAATAAAAACGGGAAATGAAAAGACCCCCGCGTCACCGCGGGGGTCTTGTTTTGTCTCGGAACGCTCAGTTGCCCTGCTTGTTGTTCGGGTTGAAGCGGACGACCTTGTTCGAGGTGTTCTTCTCGAGCGGGGTGTGGCGGACGAAGATCTGGCGGATCATCTTGTAGGACGGGTTGTTGTCGTTGACGGCGGAGACGGCCTTCCAGAGATACTCCTCGACCTTCGCGGGATCGTCGGCGTCATCGCCGAGCGCGGCCTTGACGACCTCCCAGTCGGGGTAGATCGAGGCGGCGATCAGCGTATCGTCCTTGTTTTCAGCGTCGAGCTCGAAGGCCATCGACTCGGCGATCTCGTCGTGGAGCGAGAGCTCGTACTCGAGCTCCTCGGGGAAGACGTTCTTGCCGTTCTTCGTGATGATGACGTTCTTCGCGCGGCCGGTGATGTAGATGTAGCCCTCGCTGTCGATGTAGCCGAGGTCGCCGGTGTGGAACCAGCCGTCCCGCAGGACCTCCGCGGTCAGATCGGGGCGGTTGAAGTAGCCGAGCATGACGTTGTCGCCCTTGAGGCAGATCTCGCCGATGCCCTCGTCGTTCGGCTCATAGATCATCGCGCCGCAGCCCGGGAACGCCACGCCGATCGAAGCGGCCTTCGGGGCCGTGTCGGGGTTCAGGGCGCCCATCGGCGCGCATTCGGAGAGGCCGTAGCCCTGGAGGGCCTGGATGCCGAACGCCTGGAAATCCTCGAGGATCGCCGGGTTGATCGCCGCGCCGCCGGAGATGAACATGCGGAAGCGGCCGCCGAACGTCTCCTTGACCTCCTTGAAGAAGAGGTTCGAGACGTCCATGTGGAGCTTGTTGCGGAAGAAGAGGGAGATCTTCACGCCCTTGCGCGCGACGGATTCCTTGCCTTTCGCGCGGATGCCCTTCCAGATCTGTTTGTGGAGCGTCTCGAACACCGCCGGAACGCCGAGGAAGAACGTCGGACGGACCTCCTGGATGTTCTTGACGATGTATTTGAGGCCTTCGCAGTGGGCGATCGCGGAGCCCTTGAACAGGGGCATCAGGAAGTCGGCCGTGTATTCGTAGGTGTGGTGGATCGGCAGCATCGAGAAGAAGATCTCGTGGTCGCTGACGTAGAGGACCGTCGGCGAGACCATCAGGTCGGCGCAGATGTTGCGGTGGGAGAGCATGATGCCCTTCGCGAGGCCGGTCGTACCGGAGGTGAAGATGATGATCGACGTTTCGTTCGAGTCGATCTGGGCGTCGATGAACGACCGGTCGCCGCTCGCGACGCGCGCCTTGCCGGCCTCGACGAGCGTCCAGTAGGAGAGGACCTCGACGCGCTTCTTCGCGTCGGGATTCGATTCGTCGGGAGCGATCTCGACGACGCGGTCCTCGCGGTCGGTCTGGGAGATCAGGTAGCGGAGGTTCGTATCGCCTTCGGCCATCATGCGCGTGAAGAACGGCTCGCGCTTCTTGTCGAAGAAGACGGCCGTCGCTTCGGATTCGCGGATCAGGTTCTTCAGGCTCTCGTACGGAAGCTCCTTGTCGAGCGGGACCGCGCAGCCCGTGCCGCACACGACGGCGAGGTCGCTGACGGACCAGGTGTAGTTCGTTTCGCCGATGATCGCGATCCGGTTCTCCTTCAGCCCCATCGCGATGAGCTGGGTGCCGAGCGCGTTGATGTCCTCCAGAAAGCGCGTATAAGTGATCGTTTCGTACGGGCCCTTCTGGAATTTCGTGTAGAAGGCGATGTGGTCGGGGAAAAGCTCGGCGGACGTCTCGATCATGTTCTTGATCGAGGTGATCGGCCGGGGGTCCTTGTATTTCACGCCGGGGCGCGGGTCGTCCTTGACGGCCTGCACGAGACGGTTTGCCCAGTCCCGGTCGTCCTGCAGCATTTTCCTGTATTCTTCGGCAGATACGGGAATCATTTCTTGGGTGCTCCTTTCGTGGCTTTGCGACGGCCGTTCTCCTCGAGAACGACGATGCATTGCTCGAAGACCTCGTTCATGCGCTCGAAGCCGCGGAGGATGGTCCGCTGCTCTTCGGGGGTGAACTCTTCGAGGATCGCGTCGATCATGTCGTTGCGGTGGGTGGATTGGAAGACCGTCACAAGGCGGCCTTTGCGGGTCAGATAGACGTTGATGGACCGTTCGTCAAGAGGATCCTTCTTCCGCTCGACGTAGCCGAGCTGTTCGAGCTTGTCGAGAAGGGTCGTGCAGGACGGGCGCGAGATCTTCAGGTAATCCGCGATCTGGCCCTGGGTGCGGCAGCCCTTTCCTTCGTCGGCGGCTTCGTAGATGTATTCCATCGCGTTGCGGCCGCGGAAAGAGGTCGTCGTCCTTGAATACTTCCGCTTCGTTTCTTCCATCAAAAGTGCATTGTGATACGCGCGCACGAGAACGGTATTATAAGGATGTCGGACGATTGCCATAGGAGGCTCCTTTCGGGTGACAAACCTCTCATTAGACTATCTAATTATACAGTATAAAGTGTATACCTCCGACGCGTTTTTGTCAAATCGTTTGCGAAACGGGCGGGCTGCAATTATAATGAAAGGACAGATTCTGAGAATGGAGACGCGCAAATGGACAACGAACTGAAAAACTGTCTGGAATTTCTGGATGAGGGGCTGTCGCCGTTTCACGCGGTGAAGGCGGCGGCGGACCGGCTCGAGCGG
>JAEEUO010000054.1 GCA_016286935.1 Bacillota bacterium
CGCGATCCTCAAAACGAGGCAAATGTGAACAAGGCCGAAAAGCGCATCGTATCGTTTCCGTTCCTCGCGATCGGCGCCCTCCTCGTTCTCATGCTCATCTTCGGCATCGCGTCGAGCCATCTCTTCCGCGCAAGTGATTACGCGGGCCTGATCCGCGACAACGTCGTCCGCAAGGACATCAGCGAATACACGCCGACGATCGACAACGTGCCTTTGATGGACCGCTATACGGCTGAGCTCCTCGCGAGCCGCACGATGGGCAGCCTCGTGGAGGAGGTCTCCCAGTTCGACCTCGGCCGTTCGATCCAGATCAACTACAAGGGCAAGCCGGTCCGCGTCGTTCCGCTCGAATACGCCGGGTTCTTCAAATGGATCAACAACCGCAAGACCGGCATCCCGTCGTTCATCTCCGTCGACATGAAGACCCAGAAGACGGAGATCCACACGATCGAGGGCGGCATGACCTACACACCGAGCGGCTATTTCGGCGAAGACCTGCGCCGCCACCTCCGCTTCCGCTATCCGACCGTCATGATGAGCGATCCGGTCTTTGAGATCGACGAAAACGGCAATCCGTACTGGGTCGTCTCGAAGCTGAAGCACCGCGTCGGGCTGTTCGGCGGGACCGACGTCGACGGGATCCTGATCGTGGACGCCGTGACGGGCAGGATCGATGAATACGGAATGGAGGACATCCCGCTCCACGTCGACAACGCGATCTCGGTCAACGTCCTGCTCGACCTCTACAACGATTACGGCGCGTACCAGGGCGGCTTCTGGAACTCGCGCTTCGGCCAGAAGAACGTCGTGCAGGTCACGGAGGGGTACAACTACATCCCGAAGGACGACGACATCTACCTCTACACCGGCGTGACGTCCGTCGTCAGCGACGAATCGAACATCGGCTTCATCTTCGTCAACATGCGGACGAAGGAATACGAATACTATGAGATCGCCGGCGCGGAGGAGTTCTCCGCGATGGCGAGCGCGGAGGGCGTCGTGCAGCACCTCAGTTATAAAGCGACGTTCCCGCTTCTCCTCTCGATCGAGGGACAGCCGACGTACTGCGTCGCGCTGAAGGACGCGGCGGGCCTCGTCAAGATGTACGGCCTCGTCAACATGTCCCAGTACCAGATCGTCGTCACGGGCAACACGATCGACGACTGCCTGCGCAGCTACCGGACGGCTCTCAAGAACAACGGCCAGACGGTGACGGAACAGCAGATGAACCGGAAGACGGCCGCCGTTGAGGACATCCGCACGGGCTCCGTCGACGGCACGACGGTCGTCTACGTCCGGGTCGAGGGCGACGCGCACTATTACGCGTTCACGCTTTCCGACAACCAAAACATCATCCTCGCGAACGTCGGCGACCGGCTGGAATTCGAGTTCGGCGACGCGGAGGCGGGAAGCCGCATCATCCCCGCGTTCCTTCTTTCGATCCGGTAGCGGCGCCAGCCGCGGGAACGGTCCGGCGGCGCGACCGCAGGGATCCGGCCCGGAAAGAGACAAATGAAAAGCGCCGCGGCGAGAGCCGCGGCGCTTCTTTCTTTTGATTTAGTCGACCCAGGTATCGACCGTATCGAGCACCTTGTCGAGGATCTCGAACGCTTCGTCGAGTTCCTTCTTGGTGATGATGAGCGGCGGGGAGACGTGGATCATGTTCTCGTGGGAGTAGGTGTAGAAGCCGCCTTCCTTGAGCATGCCGATGATCTTTTTCATCTTGCCTTCCGGATCGCGTCCGTACGGGACGAGCGGTTCGCGGGTCTCGCGGTTCTTCACGAACTCGATGATGGAGAAGAGGCCGATGTAGCGGACGTCGCCGATGCATTTGTGTTTCTTCTTCATCTCCTCGAGCTTCTTGCCGAGGTGTTTGCCGGACTTCTTGACGTTCTCTTCGATCTTGAGTCTCTTGTACTCGTTCAGCGTCGCGACGCAGGCGGCGCAGCCCATCGGGTGAGCGGAGTAGGTCAGACCGCACATCATCTGGTGTTCGTCGAAGAAATCGGCGATCTTCTTCGAGGCGATGACGCCGCCGAGCGGAACGTAGCCGCAGGTCGAGCCCTTCGCGAAGGTGACGAGGTCGGGTTCGATGCCGAACTGCTGGAACGCGAAGCAGGAGCCGGTACGGTACCAGCCGGCCATGACTTCGTCGCAGACCATGCAGATGTTGTACTTGTCGCAGAGCGCGCGGACGCCCTGGATCCACTTCTTCGGCGGAACGAGGACGCCGTTCGATCCGACGACGGTCTCCATGAAGATCGCGGCGATCGCGTCCGGATTTTCGTACAGGATCTGTTCTTCGAGCGTCTGGAGATAGTATTCCGCGGCCTCGTCTTCGTTTCTGAGCTTGACGTGCTTCGGCGCGCGGTACGGATACGGTCCGTTGTATTTGATGAAGCCGGGGATACCGGGTTCATTCACGTAGCGGCGCGGTTCGCCGGTCAGGTTCGCGGAGCCGTAGGTCGCACCGTGGTAGCAGCGGTACATGGAGAAGATCTTCCACTTGCCGGTGTACATCTTCGCCATCTTGATGGCGTTTTCGTTCGATTCCGCGCCGGCGTTGACGAAGAAGACCTTCGCGCCCTTGAGGCCGGACGCCTCGACGACCATCTCGGCCGCCTGGGAGCGGACGTCGCAGGAGAAGGAAGGAGCGATGAACGGGAGCTTGTCAGCCTGCGCCTTGATGGCGTCGATCACGGCCTGGTTTTTGTGGCCCAGGTTCACGTTGACGAGCTGAGAGGACATGTCGTAGTACTTCTTTCCGGTTTCGTCCCAGAAGTAGATGCCCTTCGCGTCGACGATGTTCGCGGGCGCGAGGTTTTTCTGGGCGGACCAGGAGTAAAGATTGTACTTCTTGCCCTGTTCCATTACTTTGGACATAAGTTGAACCTCCTGTAATCAGCAGTATCGGATAAACAAATGTTATGATTCCGTTTGACGGAACGGCCCCGCAGAAAGACGGAGCCGTTCCGGGAAAACCGTTTGGAGTTACACCTCGAACGTACGGCCGTCGAACAGTTCTTCGTCGGTCGGCTTGGTGTTCGGGATCGGGTAGGAAACGAACGTGTAGTTCAGAAGATCCTTCCAGGTCGCGTTCCAGGAGATGGAGTTGTGGCCCCAGGTGCCGCAGCCGAGCGTCAGGGACATCGGATAGCCGCTCGTCCAGGAACCGGAGTTCGTGAGGGACTGCGGAGCGTTGACGACGACCTTGCAGACCTTCATGCGGAGAGAGACCGCTTCGATGTGCTCTTCGACGGAGGAGTGGATGCCGCAGGAGTGGCCGAGACCCTGATAGTGGAGGATCGCGTCGCACGCGTCGAGGGCCGCCTCGAACGTCTTGACCTTACGGACGCCGGAAACGGGGCTGAGCTTCTCGCCGGTCAGCGGATAGGCGTTGCCGAAGCCTCCGTTTTCTTCGCACATGATGACCTTGGTGTTCTCGGGAACGGAAACGCCGGCGTAGGCGGCGATCTCCTTCGCGGACTTCGCGACGATGTCGCGGTTGAGGACGTGGTCGGCAGGGGTGTTCGGCCAGAGCGTGTGGATGATCTTTTCGCGCTCTTCGGAGCCTTCCTTGAAGAGGACGGCGCCGTGGGCGGCCATCGCCTTGACGAATTCGTCGTAGCAGGACTCGAGAACGACGATGTTGTTTTCGGTCGAGCAGGACGTCGCGTTGTCGTTCGCCTTCGAAGCGACGATCATTTCGGCGACCTTGTTGAGGTCGGTCGTGCCGTCGATGATGGAGACGACGTTGCCGGTGCCGACGCCGATCGCCGGGGTACCGGAGGAGTAAGCGGAGCGGACCATCGGGGTGCCGCCGGTCGCCATGAGGAAGTCGCACTGCTTCATCAGCTCGGCGGAAGCCTCAACGGAGACGTATTCGGGATCGATCGCGATGACGAGATCTTCCGGAGCGCCGTATTTCTTCAGGACTTTGTGGATGAGGTCGGCTACGAACACGGCCGTCTTCCGGGCCCGCGGGTGGGCGGAGAAGATGATGGCGTTGCGGGACTTGATCGCGAAGAGGGCTTTGCACATCGGAGTGGCTTCACCGTTCGTGCAGGGCATGACGGCGACGATGACGCCCCTCGGCTTCGCGTATTTCTTGATGCCGAGTTCCTTGTTGTCTTCGACGAGACCGACGGATTTCTGGCCCTTCATGTCTCTCCAGACGCCGCGGACTTTGTTTTCGATCTTCGTGACCTTGTTCTCGAAGACGCCCATGCGGGATTCTTCGACGAGAAGGCGCGCGCAGTCTTCCTTGAACGGGGACTGGACGCAGTTCCACGCGATCGCTTCGCAGAGCTCATCGACCTGTTCCTGAGTGAAGTTCTCAGCGATCGCGGCGGCCTTGCGGGCTCTCGCTACCAGTTCGCTGATATACTTTGCATAATCGAGATCAGCCATTTGACAATACCTCCTGAATAAAAACGTTGTTGTAATTGCGCTTTGGCGTGAAGGGAAACGGGTTCCCTTGTTTTCATGCTATCATTTTAGCAAAAGAGCGCGCTGTTTCAAGGGGTTTTCGTCAATAATTTGCACACAAAACAGTTTATTTTTTCACAAAACGGCGGACTTATTTTCGCGGCTTATGTTATGGCTGGAATAAGATAATTCAAATGAATGAAAGATTATGCGGTAAAGGGAGGCGTAATATGGTACAATGACGGCAGATCACGATGCGCGGAAGGAGAACGCCCATGTCGAAATACGTCCTGGCCCCCGATTCGTTCAAGGGGACGCTCACAAGCGAGGAGGTCTCGGAGATCCTCGCGGAGGAGATCCGGAAGAAACAGCCGGACGCGGAGATCGTTTCGCTTCCCGTCGCGGACGGCGGCGAGGGAACGGTCGACGCGTTTTTCGCGGCGCTGACGAACACGGGAAAGGCTCCCGAACGGATCCGCCGCCAGGTCATCGGGCCGCTCGGCGGACTCGTCGCTGCGGACTATCTGATCTTCCGCGAGAAGAAGCCGTCGTACCGCGACCGCGAGGAACGCCTGACGGCCGTCATCGAGATGGCGTCGACGGCGGGCCTTCCGCTCGCGCGGAGCCTCGGCGAGACGAACCCCGCGATCACGACGACGTACGGCACGGGCCAGCTCATCATGGACGCGCTCGCGAGAGGCTGCACGAAGATCATCGTCGGCCTCGGCGGCTCGGCGACGACGGACGGAGGATGCGGCGTCGCGGACGCGCTCGGGATCCGCTTCTACACGGCGGACGGCGAACGGTACACGCCGGTCGGCGGCGACCTCGGGGAGATCGCGCGCATCGAAACGGCCGGACGGAACCCGCTCCTCGCCGGCGCGGAGATCATCTGCATGTGCGACGTCGACAACCCGCTGTGCGGCGAGCGCGGCGCGGCGGCCGTCTTCGGTCCCCAGAAGGGCGCCGATCCCGCGATGGTCGGGATGCTCGACGAAGGGCTCGCGCATCTCGCGGCCGCCGTCGCGAAGACAAAGGGGCTGAAGAAGGGGAAGGAGGACCTCCCCGGCGCCGGCGCGGCAGGCGGGATGGGCTACGGCATGACCGTCTTCCTCGGCGCGAAGCTGAAGAGCGGCATCGATACCGTCCTCGATCTCGTCGGGTTCGACGCGACGCTGAAGGGCGCCTCCTGCGTGCTCACGGGCGAGGGAAAGATCGATTCCCAGTCCGTCCACGGCAAGGTCGTCAGCGGCGTCGGAAAGCGCGCGAAGAAGAAAAACGTCCCGGTCATCGTCGTCTGCGGCATCGAAGGCGGCGACGTGACGGAGGACGACCTCGCGGCGAACAACATCCGCGCCGTCTACGCGACGTCGAAGAAGCCGCGGCCGTTCGCGGAGATCCGCCGCACGGCGAAGGACGACCTCCGGAAGACCGCCGCGGAGATCGCGGAGGCGCTGTAGCTTATACAGAAACAATCGAAAACACCCCTGTCCGCTCGCGCGGACGGGGGTGCGTTTTTATGCGGTAAGGGCCATCAGTCGTCCGCCTGGACGGGGCTTTCCCAGAGCGTCAGCTTCGTTCCGATGCCCTTTTCGAGAGCGGTCTTGTAGAGGTCGTAGCAGAGGCCCATGTCGAAGATGGCCATGCCGTCGTTGAGGAACCAGATCACCTCGTCGTCGGATGCGCGTCCGGGCGTCTTCCCGTTGAGGATGTCGCCGATGACGTCGAATTCGCCCAGGTCGGGCAGCTTGCCGGCGTCGATCAGCTGGAAGATCGGCCGGCCGATGTGGCCGCCGTAGTTCGGATCGCCGTTCTGTTTTCCCTCCTCGACGTACGTCCGGTGGAGGGCGACGTTGTCGAGGATGAGGCGGGTGTTGAGCCAGAAGTCCTCGTCCGCCTGCATCGGGCCGGAGACGATGATCGTCGAGCCGGGCTTCACCCATTCGCGCTTCACGTTCAGCGGGGCGGTGCGGGAAACGGCGACGGAGACGATATCGGCGCAGCGGATCGCCTGTTCGATGTCGGGCTCGACGACGGCGCGGAGACGGAGGTCCTTCTCGACGTGGGCGGCAAGCTTCTCCGCGTTGGCGGGGGAGTGGTTGCAGCAGACGACGGTCGTAAGGCCGGGCATCACGGCGGCGATGGCGTCGAGACAGGCGCGTCCGATGGCGCCGCAGCCGATGCACGAGAGGACCTCGGAGCCCTTTCGCGCAAGAAGGCGCGCGCCGACGCCGGGGATCGCGCCGGTGCGCGCGGCGGAGCTCAGGTTGGCGCTCATCAGGCAGAGCGGTTCGCCGGTCGTCTTGTCGTTGAGCATGACGGTCAGAACGGAGCGCGGGAGGCCGTGCTTCCGGTTTCCGGCGTTCGAGCCGTACCACTTCACGCCGCAGACGTCGAAGCGTCCGCCGAGATACGCGGGCATCGCCATGAAGCGGCGGTCGGGACCCGCGAGCGGCATGTTCGGGAACGGGCTTTCGGCCGGAAAGACGATGCCGAGGCCGTGGGCGTTGTGGCTTCCGCCGCCCATGAGGTAGTCGCCCTTCGCGAGGAGGCGGAAGACCTCCTCCGCGTTCGCGACGCATTTCGCGGCGTCAAGGACGCCCGCGTCGATCATGTCCTGTTCGGACAGGAATAAAAACTCTGTTTTCTTACCCATTTGTCTTCTCCTTAAAGGGACGGTCCCGGAGCGGGTCAGCGCGCGAAGCGGACCATTCCGTCGATGTTCGACAGCGCCGCCTCGGGATGGAGATCCTGGACGCGCATCAGGAAATTGAGCTTGTCGATCCGCTCGCCGGAGCGCGGGCAGCCGTTCTTGATGAACGGGACCTGGAGGCCGACGGCGAGGTCCATCACGACGTCGCCGACGACGCCGCCCGAACGGCCGGAGGGCGTCGCGAA
>JAEEUO010000055.1 GCA_016286935.1 Bacillota bacterium
CCCGTGGACGCCAGCCGTGCGAACGGCAGCGTCGCGGACGATCGCGGAGATCATCCCCTCCGCGGCGCGTTTCTGGGCGGCTGTCATCTTCTCTTCCGGCATCGGACGTCCTCCTTCGCGCAAGGATTATATCACAATACGGGAGCGATGGAAAGAAAGAATCACGCCCGCAACAAATCTGATAATTTTTTAACAGATTTCATTGACTTTTTGCTTTCGCGCAGTTACAGTAAAACAGTAAGAAGACCAGAGGAACCGCTCCTCTTTTTTAATGGATACCTGAAAGGAGACTCATTCATGGATCTGAAACTCAAGGATAAAGTCGTACTCGTCACCGGCGGTACGGGCGGCATCGGCACCGCCATCGTCAAGGCGTTCCTCGAGGAAGGCGCGAAGGTTGCCTTCTCCTCCACCAGCCAGGCCAAGATCGACGCCCTTCTGCCGACCCTCAACGCGCCGGAAGGCTCCGTTGCCGGATTCGTCGCCGACATGAGCGTCGAAGAACAGATCAAGGGCTTCGTCGAAGCCGCGAAGGCCCACTTCGGCACGATCGACATCGTCGTCCCGAACGCCGGCTACGAAGGCAAGGCCCACCCCGTCCAGGATATGGATCTCCCGCTCTTCGAGAAGACCTATATGCTCAACGTCTTCTCCGTCATGCTGATGATGAAGTACGCCGCCCCGACCCTGATCGAAAAGAAATCCGGCGCCATCGTCGTCGTCGCCTCCGCCGCGGCCTATGAACCGACCGCCGGAAACAGCGCCTACGTCTCCTCGAAATACGCCGTTGCCGGCCTGACGAAGTGCGTCGCGCTCGAGCTCGGCCCCGTCGGCGTCCACGTCAACTACGTCTGCCCGGGCCCCGTCGACACCCCGATGATGCTCCGCATCGAAAAGGACTTCTTCGGCGATATGCCTCACGAAGAAGCGATGGCGCTCCTCGCCGGCCAGTACGCGCTCGACAAGCGCTACGCGAAGCCGGAAGAAGTCGCGACCGCGGTCGTCTACCTCTCTTCCGAAGTCTCCTCCCACACGACCGGCATGGGCATGCACGTCGACTCCAAGGTCTCCGCGCCCAACTAAACCGCGTCCCTGTCCGATCCATACGCACGATAAACCCCTGCCCTTCCGGACAGGGGTTTTCCTTTTCCGTTTCCGTACGGTCTTCCGTCAGGCGTCCGTTTCGCGCTTTTCCGGAACGACGTCGACGACCGGTTCCGGCGCGCCGTCCATCCGGCGGAACGTGATGTACATCGGCGGCGCGTCGCAGACGATCATCTGGAGGCGGATCTCGCCGCCCTCATACGTCATGTTGCAAAGACCGCGCCATTCATACACGGACGGATCGGCGTCGATGATCATGACGGGCGGCTCGTTCATCCATCCGTTCGAACGGACGGCGTGGACCTCGCGCGTGCCGTTGCCGGTCAGCGTCATGCGGCTGCCTTGAAACGTGAGGCGGAAATAATCGCCGCCGTTCGCTTCGACCCAGTTGCCCTGGAGCTCATCGAGCACCTCGTCGCAGATCGTGACGTTCCCGTAGCGCGAGAGTTCCGTCTTCGAGAGAACGTCCGTGCTCGGCCCGCTGATCGGGAAATCCTCGGCGAAGATGAGCTTCCCGTCCTTGCAGAACAGCCTTGTCACGGTCGCGTACGGCTTCTCCGACGGATCGTTCCGAAGTCCCTTCTCCTTGAGGATCAGCTCGATCCCGCCGTCCTCCTCCGCGGTCCGGAACGTCGTCTCGAGAACGGGACGGTTCCGCCAGAGGATGGTGATGTTCTTCCCCTCGATCTCGATCCGCGTGCCGATCACGCCGGGTTCCTGCCACGCGCCGTTCAGCGCCTCTTCGTGTTTCCTGTTTCCGAACATATCGAATCCTCCTGCCTTTGAACGCTCCCTCTACGAATCCCGGTGATGGCGGTCCTTCTCGCCGGTGTAGAAGCGGGCCTTGCTGACGTACATCTCCTCGTCGGCGCGCTTGAAGACCTCGAGGAATGACGTGTCGACGCCCGGCCGGAAGAAGGCCGTTCCGCGCGCCATCTGAACGGCGGGTTCCCGTTCGGGTTTCGCGGCGTTGTACGAATCGAGGCCGTGCTCGTAGATCTTGATGTATTCGGCCAGCTGGGCCTCGTTCGTGTTCTCCGTGACGACGGCGAATTCGTCGCCGCCGATCCGGAACGTGCGGTTTTTGCCGAAGACGACCGAGAGGATCCGCGCGGCGTTGCGGATGACGTTGTCGCCGGTGGAATGGCCGTATGTGTCGTTGACGCCCTTCAGATCGTTGAGGTCGAAGATCGTCAGCGCGAACGACGCGTCGCCCTTCCGGATCGCCTCGTCGAGTTCCTTCTCCATCTCGTGATAGGCGGCGCTGTTGCCGATGCCGGTCAGGCCGTCGGTGAGGGCCTGGACGCGCAGGTCGTTCAGATAGCCCGCGATGTCGTTCTGCATCGTCCGCACCTTGTTGTTCAGCTGTTCGATCTCGTCCGGATCGTCCACCGAGGCGTACGGGCGGAACGCCGGTCCGTCGGCTTCTCCGGAGAGGACACGGCCGGAGGCGGCGATCGATCCGCCGAGCGAATCGAGCTCGCGGGAGAGCTGCGTCAGTTCTTCCTCAAGTTTGACGAAGCGGTTGGACAGGCGGCGCATGATGAGATACATGAAGAGGATCCCGACGAGGACCGTCAGGATCGAGATGACGGAGATCGTGACCGTATAGCGCCGGATCTGGCCGTGGTACCATTCGATGTCGAAATCGACGCCGATGATCCCGGCCTGGTTGCCGTTCGAATCGAAGAACGGGCTGTACGCGGAGTAGTAGTTGCCCCAGCGGTCCTCGTGCGCCTCGTCGTCGACGGCGGATACGCCGTTTCCGGCGGAGATGAGCGCGGGAGAAACGACGGACCGTTCGCCGAACGCGGCGGGCTCGACCGGATCCGGATCGACGGTGAACGTAAAGACGCCGTCGGCCTCCTTCCGGAGCGCGTAGATGTAGATGATGTCGACCTTCTTCTGGAAGATGTCGAGCGTCTTCATCGCTTCGTTGTAGGCGGGGCCGCCGACGTCGGCCGCTGTCATGTCGCGCATCGCGTCGCCGTCCATCATGCCGGCCGCGCAGTCGGCGATGTCGTTCATGTTCTTCGCGATCAGCGTGTGCATGACGCCCTTCGAGCGGTTCAGAAGGACCGCGCCGAGAAGGATGTCGGCGACGAGAAGCAGAACGCCGACGAGGGCGACGTAGCGCAGCGTGAGGTGTTTCCGGATCGGACTGTCTTTTTTCATGGCAGTTACCCCTGAAGCAGAATTTCGGACAGAGTCTTGACGACCTGGTTCATATCGATCGGTTTCGCGATGTGGCCGTTCATGCCGGCGTCGCGGACGGCGGCGATGTCCTCGCTGAAGGCGCGCGCCGATACGGCGATGATCGGGATGCCCGCGAGCGCGGGATTCTTCAGCGAGCGGATCGTCTTCGTCGCTTCGATGCCGTTGCGGACGGGCATCTCGATGTCCATCAGAACGGCACTGTATTCGCCGGGTACAGACGAGGCGATGGCCTCGACGGCGTCCATGCCGTTTTCGACCGCGTCGACGGTGAATCCGATGTTTTCAAACAGGACCTTCTCCATCTCACGGTTCGCGTCGTTGTCCTCGACGAGCAGGACGCGCATGCCGCGGAAGGCGTTTCCGGCGGCAGCTTCGGCGGCGAACGCGTCGGACGCGACGGCGGCGTCGGGGTCGATCGGGAACGACACGCGGATGATGAATTCGGTCCCCTTCCCCTGCTCGGTCTCCACGTCGATCGTACCGCCCATCAGATCGACGATGCTCTTCGTGATGGCCGTGCCGAGGCCGGTCCCCTGGATGCTTTCGACGGTATCGGTCCGCTCGCGCTCATACGCCTCGAAGACCTTTTCGGCGAACTCCTTCGACATGCCGATGCCGCTGTCCTTGACGCGGAGCACATAGTCCGCGCGGCCGTTCTCCGCGTCGCGGCCGGTCTGTTCGAGCGTGACGGAGACCGTTCCGCCCTCGGGCGTGAACTTGAAGGCGTTCGAGATAAGGTTCAAGAGAACGCGGTTCATGCGGTTCCGGTCGCAGAGGATGAAGCGGTCGCGCACGTTGACGCATTTCACGTCGTACGTGAGTTTCTTCGCCTTCATCTGGGTCGAGAAGAGATCTCGTACGTCGTCCATCATCTTCGTCACGTCGATCGGGATCGGGGCGAGCTCCATGCGGCCGCTTTCGATGCGGCTCATCTCGAGGACGTCGTTGATCAGCGCGAGGAGATGGTCGCTCGACGACTGGATCTTCGTCAGATAGTCCTCGACGCGCGGCGAAAGGTTCTTCTCGCGCTTCGCGAGCGAGACGTAGCCGATGATCGCGTTCATCGGCGTGCGGATGTCGTGGGACATATTCGAGAGGAACGTCGTCTTCGCCTGGCTGGACTGCTCGGCGATCGTCTTGTCCTGCACGGCCGTTTCGTGGCTCTTGCGGACGTTGCCGTAGATGCGGAAGATGATCAGGATCGATGCGAGGATCAGGATGAACTGGATGACGGAGTTGCGGAGGATCGTCGACGTCACGTTGCCGAAGACGCCCTCCAGCGTCAGAAGAAGCTTCGACCGGCGGTCGACGGTGTACGCGGCGCCCGCGGAGCTGAGCTCGTTCGCGTAGTAATCGGAGAGCGTTGCGACGGCGCGGTCCGTCGCGGCCTCCGTCTCGCCGAAGACCCAGATGAACGACGCGAAGAAGATCATTAGGAGCAGAAAGACCCAGACGACCGTGCTCTTGCCCATCCGATTCAGCGGATCGCGGCGGTACATGAGGTTGAACACGACGAACCCGAGCACAGACCACGCGAGCAGGATCATGTACGATTCGGTCGACAGCCTTCCGACGGACCAGGCGGTCGGAATGAGGAAATAGAGCAGGAAGAATCCCGATACGGCGATGCCGAGGATCGAGGTGACATGGATCAGCGGCTTGTTTTCACGGAACGAGAGCTTCATCGCGACGGCCGACGTATACGTGTAGGCGATGATGATGCCGATCGTGTTGACGTCGATGATCCAGCCCGTCGCGGAGCGTCCGAGGAACGGGATCGGCAGAGAAATGAGGATCAGGAAGAGGATCGCGTACTTCGGCGCGCCGAAGCGGTTGAGTTCCTTCAGACGCGAGGGTAAAAGGCTGTCCGCCGCCATCGCGTAGATCATGCGGCTCGCGGCGACGAGGTTGCCGATCAGGCCGGTGATGATGCCGCAGGCGGCGGCGATCCCGAAGAGGACGAGGCCCGTCTTTCCCATCGCGCGGTAGATGCCGTAGAAGACGGGATTGCTCTCGACACCGCTGTAGCTGCCGAGATCGCGGATGTAGGAAAACCAGTCGGAATGGCCTTCCGGCTGCGCGGTCGTCGCGATCAGCGCGAGGAAGATATACGCGAGAGAGGACGTGACGAGCGCGACGATCACGATCGGAAGCGTCTTCTTCGGCTGGAAGCGGAACTCCTCGGCGGAGTGCGAGACGGACTCGAATCCGGCGAACGCCCACGGCGCGAGGAAAATGATGAACAGGATCCCGACGGCGTTTGTGTGTTCTGGGGAATATCTCGGCCGGATCGCGGGAACTTCCCCGCCGCGCCCCGTGACCGTGACGATGAAGCCGGCCGTCACGAGGACGATCAGCGCGATCGCGAGCGCGATCTGGACGATCGAAACGGTCTTTCCGCCGCGGAGCGTCAAAAGGCCGAAGACGCCGATCGACACGACCGAGAGCAGGATCTCGCCGAACCAGATGTCGTAGCCGGCGATCGTGTAGTGGAATCCGAAGTGGAGCGCGTCGCCGATCAGCGTGCGGAAGATGAGCGGGATCGCCGTCGCGTTCGCCCAGATGATCGCGAGATAGACGAGGATGAGGAACCACGCGGACAGGAAGCCGTGGTCGTAGCCGAACGCGTTTCTCGTATAGGTGAACGTACCGCCCGCTTCGGGGTAGCGTTCGATGAGGAAGCAGTAGTTGAAGCCGATGATCAGCATGATCAACGCGCCGACGAGGATGCCGGCCGTCGTGCCGATCGGTCCCGCGATCGGAAGGAACGTCGTTCCGGGCATGACGAACGAGCCCCAGCCGACGGCGCAGCCGAACGACAGCGCCCAGACGGCGAGCGGTGAGAGGTTTCGCTTCAGAAGGGTCGGCCCTTCCGGTCTCTTCGCGTCCGTTTTCATGCGGCGCCTCCCTTCTCATCCGCGACGGCGTCCGGAATCAGCTTCGCGAGCGTGCGCGTCAGGAGATCCGGATCGATCGGCTTCATCGCGAACGCGTTCATGCCGGCATCGAACGCCTTCTTCGAATCCTCCTCATAAACGCTGGCCGTCAGAGCGACGATCGGAACGGCGGAACGGAGCGGGTCTTCGAGCGAGCGGATCGCGCGGGAGGACTCGTACCCGTTCATCACGGGCATGTTGATGTCCATCAGGACGACGTCGTAGGTTTCCGGCATCTTCCCGGCGACCTTCTCAACGGCGATCTTTCCGTTTTCCGCGAGGTCGACGGTGTGGCCGTCATCGGTCAGAAGCAGTTCGCCGATCTCACGGTTGATCGGATTGTCGTCGACAAGGAGGATGCGGAGCGGGCGGCGGAACGCGGGTCTCGCAGGCTCCGCAGCCGCAGGTTCTTCCGCTGTTTGTCCGGGTTCTTCCGGCGCAGCCGTTTCCGCGACCGGTTCGGCGGGAGAAGGACGTTCATCCTTCCCTTTTGCTCCGGTTTCGCTGCGTCCGGCCAGCGCATCGGCCAGACGCTTCGACAGAGCTTCGTAATCGTCGTGGGCGTTCGTCGTATCGGCGATCAGCATGATGTAATACTTCGCCTTCGAGTCGATCCGGTAGAACGAGACCTGCTTGAAGCGAAGCTCGCCGTTGATGACGAACGGGCCGGTGTACTCGTATACGGGATTATCCCGGAGCTTCTCCTCGATGACCGAAAGGCGGAGCGGGTTCGGCTGGCCGAGCGGCTTCGAACGGTCCTTCGGAAAGGCCGGGAGGATGTAGTTGAGGTAGACGGACTCGTACGTTCCTTCGACGTCGGCGGGAAGAAGCAGGTTCGTTTTCTTGCCGTCGTTCGACGCGACGACGCGGTAGCGACCGTCGATCAGATAGGCGATCCGGTCGAAGCGGTCGAGCATGACGTTGTTCAGATGGACGTGGCGTACGACGTGCTCGTCGAAAGGCCG
>JAEEUO010000056.1 GCA_016286935.1 Bacillota bacterium
GCCGAACATCGACCAGCTGTCGTACACGGCCCCCGGCCGCGGCGGCCAGATCATGCTGATGAAGAGCCGCGTCGTCCGCGTCACCGACTTCACGATCACGGTCCACACGTCGATGGCGCCGTTCGGCGGCGGAAAGCGCGTCTCCGAATCCTACATTACGTATACGACGATCGAGGAGGGCACTTCGACGAAGCGCGCCCACGGCGTCGTGCTCGACGAGCCGGCGGACGAGGAAGAGGCGAAGGAACGCGCGACCGCGGCGCTCCTGATCGAAGGCCAGCCGGACGCCCGCGCCGTTGCGGAGCGGACGTCCGCGAAATAAGACGAACCCAAGGAGACCAAGATGAACGAAACGATCGTAACGAGACTCGAAGCGCTTCGCGCGAAGATGCGCGCGGAGGGCATTGACGCGGTCTACATCCCCACGTCGGACTACCACAACTCGGAATACGTCGGCGACTATTTCCAGCTCCGCGCGTATTTCTCGGGCTTCACCGGATCGGCCGGAACGCTCGTCGTCCTCAAGGACGAGGCGGGCCTCTGGACGGACGGCCGGTATTTCCTCCAGGCGGAGGAACAGCTCGCCGGAACGGGCGTCGACCTGTACAAGGCGGGCGAGAAAGGCGTCCCGGCGCCGGAGGCCTTCCTGGCGGGAAAACTCGCCGGAGGAAACGTCCTCGCGCTCGACGGGCGCACCGTCGGCGAGGCGGAATACGCGAAGATCGAAGGCGCGCTCGAAGGCGTTCTGATCCGCACCGACTTCGACCCGGCGGAGAACGTCTGGGCGGACCGGCCCGCGCCGGCGGCGCGCCCCGTTTCGGCGTTCCCGGTCGAATACAGCGGAAGATCCGCCGCGGAAAAACTCGCCGATCTGCGGGAGGAGATGGAACGGAAGGGCGCGACGGCCCACGTCATCACGTCCCTCGACGACATCGCGTGGCTGTTCAACCTGCGCGGCTCGGACGTCGAATACAACCCGGTCTTCCTGAGCTTCGCCGTCGTCGAACGGACGGCCGCCGTCCTGTTCACGGACGGAACGCGGCTCGAGGCGGACGCGGCGGGATCGCTCGCCGAAGCGGGCGTGACGATCGCGCCGTACGATGAATTCTACCGCTATCTCGGGAAGTTTACTCTCGAGGACAGCGTCCTCGTCTCCGAGACCCAGGCGAGCCACCGCGTCTTCGCCGTGCTCGAGGGGAAGACGAACGTGATCCGCTGCCATTTCACCCCGGTGACGGTCGCGAAACAGCTCCGGAACGACACGGAGCGCGTCAACGTCTGCGTCGCCCACCGGCGGGACGGCGTCGCGGTCGTGAAGCTCCTGTACCGCCTCGACAAGGAATACAGGAGCGGCAGCGTGCGCGAGGGAGACCGGCGGCTCCGGACCGAACTCGACGTTTCCCGCGCCCTCGCGGGCTACCGCGCCGAGCAACCGAACGCGAAGGGACCGTCGTTCGAGACGATCGCGGGATACGGCCCCCACGGCGCGATCATCCACTACGAGCCGACGCCCGAGACCGACGCGCCGCTCGACGCGAACGGCTTCCTGCTCCTCGACTCCGGCGGCCAGTACCTCGAAGGCACGACCGACATCACGCGCACGATCGCGCTCGGACCGCTCACGGACGAACAGAAGACCGACTTCACGCTCGTCCTCAAGGGAACGATCGATCTCGCGATGGCGAAGTTCCCCGAGGGAACGTGCGGCTATACGCTCGACATCCTCGCGCGGAAGGCGCTCTGGGACGCGGGCCTCGACTACAACCACGGCACCGGCCACGGCGTCGGCCATTTCCTCTGCGTCCACGAAGGGCCCGCGGGGATCCGCCGCGTACCCGGCGACCGCGTCGACCAGATCCCGCTCAAACCCGGCATGGTCATCTCCGACGAGCCGGGCATCTATCGCGCCGGAAGCCACGGCGTCCGCATCGAGAACCTCGTGATGGTCGTCCGCGCGGAGGAGGAGGGCTTCCTCCAGTTCGAGACGCTGACGTGCGTGCCGATCGACCGATCCGCGATCCGGAAGGAACTCCTTTCGCCTGCCGAGATCGACTGGCTCGACGGCTACCACGCGTGGGTCCGCCGCGTTCTGACGCCGCTTCTCGACATGCCCGAAGCCGTCTGGCTGGAGCAGGCGACGCAGCCGCTGTAGCCCGTCCGGCGCCGTTTCGAAACGCCCTGTGTTTTTTTGGAAAGAGTGTTGAAACGGCAGTTTCGCGGTGCTATACTGATTTGGTTACCAAACCATTCCGGGCCGAAAAGGCCTCTGATACAGGAGGAACATATGGGTAGACACGGTACGATCGCCGGACGCAAGTCCGCACAGGACTCGAAGAGAGCACAGGTCTTCACGAAGTATTCGCGCATGATCACGGTTGCGGCGAAGGCGGGGGGCGATCCCGACTACAATTTTGCGCTGAAGAACGCGATCGAAAAGGCGAAAGCCATCAACATGCCCAACGACAACATCATCCGTTCCATTAAAAAGGGAACCGGTGAGCTCGCGGGCGAAACGTACGAAGAATCGACCTTCGAGGGCTACGGTCCCGGCGGCGTCGCGATCATCGTCGAAGTCCTGACCGACAACAAGAACCGCACGACCTCCGCGGTCCGCCACGCGTTCGACAAATGCAACGGCAACCTCGGAACCGTCGGCTGCGTTTCCTATATGTTCGGACGGAAGGGCCTGATCGACATCGAAAAGGACGATTCGGTCGACGAGGATACGCTGATGGAAGCGGCGCTCGAAGCCGGCGCGGACGATTTCGTGACCGAAGACGATTACTACGAGATCATCACCTCGACCGACGCGTTCCAGGAAGTCTCCGACGCGCTCCGGAACGCGGGCTACGTCCTCGCGTCCGCCGACATCGAATTCGTGCCTGCCGTCGAGGCCGCCCCGAGCGACGAGAAGGACGTCAAGAACCTCGAAAAGCTCCTCGGCATGCTCGAGGAGGACGACGACGTCCAGAACGTCTACCATAACTGCTCCCTCGAACTGGACTACTAAAAGAGGGATCCGGGACGGCTGAATGCATAAAAATGTTGCATAAAGCCGACCTGGTGCATAATGCAGTATTATTTCGCTGATTGTTTCGTACATTTTCAACAGATCGAAAGCCCCCGCCCGTACGGCGGGGGCTTTGAATTTGCAAGGTTTCCGCCGTTCGGGCCCATCCATAACGACCGTTACGGGACCGTTTTCACTGTAACAATCCTGTAAAAATACCTTGATTTTCGCTTGTGCCGGACTTATAATAACCGTTGTGAGAACGAGTACGTTCGATCTAAAGCGTGTTTATTTTATTAGCGAAAGTTAATAGGAGGAGTAAAACATGAAAAAGAAAGTTATCGTAGTGCTTTGCCTTGTCCTGGCGCTCTCTCTGGCGCTCGCAGGCTGCACGCCGAAGCCGACGCCGACTCCGTCGGGCAATGAGGGTCAGAATACCCCGGAACCCGCTGCCAAGACCGAAATGACGGCGGCCGTTACGGCTGACTTCGACTCGATCGACCCGCAGATCATGCTTGCTTCCGACACCGACCGTATCATGTACAACGTATACGAAGGTCTCGCGAAGTGCGGCGCCGATGGTAACATCAAACCGGGTCTCGCGGAATCCTGGACCTTCGACGGCGACACGTTCGTCTTCAAGATCCGCAAGGGCGTCAAGTTCCATGACGGCCAGGATCTGACCGCTGACGACGTCGTTTATTCCTACAAGAGAATGAGCGGCATGATCGCGGAAGACCAGTCCGCTGTCAAGCAGGCGTTCCAGGAAGGCATCGCCTCCATCGAAAAGACCGGCGACTATGAAGTCACCATCAAGCTGGCCAAGACCAACACCGCGTTCGAAGCGAACCTGCTCGTCTCCATCATCAAAGACGGCGCTGGCCCGACGATCATCGCCCAGCCGAACGGCACCGGCCCCTACAAGCTCGCTTCCTATGAACCTGGCGTCGGCTGCAAGCTCGAGAAATTCGAAGATTACTGGGGAACCAAGGCGAACATCGACGTCATCAACGTCAAGATGTACTCCGACACGACCGCTTCCCTCCTCGCCATGCAGAACGGTGAGATCCAGATGTCGGCCGTTACCGAAGCCAACCTCGAAATGGTTCCGGATACCTTCAACAAGCTCTTCATCTCGAACAACACCCCGATCCTCGTTCAGGTCAACTGCAAGGAAGGCGTCTTCTCCGACGTCCGCGTCCACCAGGCTTTGAACTATGCGACCGACCAGAAGTCCCTGATCGACGCTCTCTGCCCGGGTTCCGAATGGGTCTCCGGTTACCTGACCAAGCTCCAGACCTTCTATCAGAAGGACAACACCGGCATGTATCCGTACAGCCCCGACAAGGCCAACGAACTGCTCGCCCAGGCCGGCTACACCGCCGACAAGAAGTGCAAGTTCGACCTGATGTGGTTCTCGAACCTGTCCAACTACTATGAATCCGTTTCCCTCGTTCTGAAGTCTCAGTGGGATAAGACCAACTTCGACTGCACGCTTGTCGACACCGACTGGTCCACCTTCCTCTCCACTGTATACTCCAACCCGGAAAGAAAGTACGACGCGGCTCTGTTCGGCTACACCGGCAAGCTCGACCCGTTCAACCAGTTCCGTCGTCTCCTCTCCACGAACAACTCCAACATCATGATGTTCAAGAGCGAAGAGTATGACAACCTCCTGAACGAAGTCTCCAACACGACCGATGCCAGCGTCAAGCAGAAAGCCTATCATCGTATGCAGGACATCATCGCGGAAGAAGCCGTCGGTGTCTGGCTCCACGACAACTATGGCTACATTGCGCTCGACAAGAACTATGATGGCTATACTCCGTACGTCATCACCTTCTGGGATTTCTCCACGATCAAGAAAGTCAACTAAGTTCTGTTAGAGTTCTACAACCGAACGACTAAGAAAGCGGGGCTCCGGGTTCTGTCCCGGCGCCCCGTTTCTTTCTCCAAAACTGATGGGAGGACTCAATGGTTAAGAGAATTTTATATTCCATCCTGACCTTCTTCCTTGTAACGGTTCTGATCTTCGGTCTTTTCTTACTGATGCCGCAGGACCCGATCAAGATGAAGTTGGGTGATGAAGCCGACCCCGTCTTTGAAGCGGCCCTCCGCTACAAACACGGCTTTACGGTTTCGCCGGAGATCGGCGCCGCGGAAGTTCCGCCGTTGACCCGCTATCTGAAATGGCTCGGCGGCCTGTTCCGCCTCGATCTCGGCACGTCCATCCGGTATGACAAGAGCGTCAACGAACTTCTTTCGACGCGACTGCCGAATACCGTCGGACTCGCTATTTTTTCATTTACGATAGACGTCATACTGGGCATCACGCTGGGCGTTCTGGTCGCGAAGGTCACAAACTCCGGCCACTACACGTTCGGCGCTGCCATCAACATCCTGACCCAGATCGGTATCGCGATCCCCGTCTTCTTCGCGTCGATCCTGTGGATCCTGCTGATCTGCATCAAACTCAAATGGTTGCCCGTCACCGGCTTTAAGCCGATCGAGACCGGCCTCGGACCCTTCCTGAAGGGCCTGATCCTGCCGGCCATCTCGATCTCCGTCGGCGGCATCTCCCTGATCGTCCGTTACGTCCGTAACGCGATGACCGAAGAACTTGCGTCGGACTACGTCCGCTGCGCCCGTTCGAAGGGCGTCAGCGAGACGCGCATCCTGTTCCGCCACGTTCTCCGCAACTCGCTCATTCCGATCGTCACGATCCTCGGCATGCGCCTCGCGTCGATCATCACCGGCTCGATCGTCATCGAACAGGTCTACAGCGTCCCCGGCATCGGAACGCTGATGATCTCGGGCATCAACTCCGGCGACTGCATCCTCGTCCAGGGCATCTGCGTCTACATCTCGACGGTCGTTATCATCACGTACCTGGTCCTTGACCTGCTCTACATGGTCATCGACCCGCGTATCCGTGTCAAAACCTGATGAAGGAGGGAATGAATCATGGCGAAAGACATTACAAAAGCGAAACCCTCCCGCATCAAAAACCGCACGCTGCGCAAGATCCTGCGCAACCGCAACTTCATGGTCGGCTTCTGCCTCCTGATGATCCTGATCATCATGACGCTCGTCAGCTTCTTCTGGACGCCGTACGATCCGAACGAACTCGACCTGATGTCCCGTAAGCTGCGTCCGACCCCGATCGCACAGTGGTCGACGGCGGAGAACGTCCACATCGCCGGTACCGACGACGTCGGAAGAGACATCCTCTCCCGTATCATGGTCTCCGGCCAGAAGGCGTTCCAGATCGGCCTCTCCTGCGTCGGCATGGCGATGGTCTTCGGCGTCACGCTCGCGCTCTTCGCGGCGTACTTCGGCGGATGGGTCGATAACCTCATCATGCGACTGACCGACGCGTTCAAGTCGATCCCGTCCCTGATGTTCGCGATGATGATGGCGGGCGTCTTCGGGAAGGGCACGCGCACGACGATCATCGCCATCACGATGATCCTCATCCCGCAGTTCACCCGTATGACGCGCGCGAACGTTCTGAAGATCCGCGAGCGCGAATACATCCAGTGGACGACGCTGATCGGCATGAACAAGCTTCGCGTCATGTTCCTGCACATCCTGCCGAACGTCCTCTCGGTCATCATCGTCACCGCGTCCCTCGCGTTCTCCGAAGCCGTTCTGACGGAAGCCTCGCTCTCGTACCTCGGCCTCGGCGTCCAGCCGCCGGATGCGTCCTGGGGTTCGCTCCTGAACGCCGCCCAGGCGCTCTTCACGATTTATCCCTACATGGCCATTTGGCCCGGCATGATGGTCACGATCGCCGTCCTCGGCTTCAACGTCATGGGCGACGGTCTCTCCGAACTCCTGAATGCCAAGGTCAGTAAGGAGGCGTAACGATGTTAGATGTTCAAAACCTCTGCGTATCGATTCGCATGAATGAAGTCTGGTATCCCGTCCTCCAGAACGTCTCCTTCAAGATCGACGGCGAAGAAACGCTCGGTCTCGTCGGTGAGTCCGGCTGCGGAAAATCGATGACCGCGACGGCCATCATGGGCCTTCTTGACCGCAACATCAAGATCGTCGACGGCCACATCATGTTCAACGGCGACGACATCGCGGGACTCGACCTTAAGGCCTACCAGAAATACC
>JAEEUO010000057.1 GCA_016286935.1 Bacillota bacterium
GTGGATGTTCATCGTTCCGAAGACGAGATCGACCCAGTTGTACTTCGCGCGGATCGTGTCGATGATGTGCTGCTGCTGCATCATGCAGCCGCAGACGCCGACGACGGTCCCGGGGCGGTTCTCGCGGTATTTCTTGATCAGGCCGAGCGTGCCGAAGAACTTCTTGTCGGCGTTCTCGCGGACGCTGCACGTGTTGATGAGGATCACGTCGGACGTCTTCGGGTCGGCGTTGCGGACGTATCCCTTCGCCTCGAGCATCCCCGCCATCGTCTCCGAGTCGCGCTCGTTCATCTGGCAGCCGAATGTGATGATGTGAAACGTTTTCCGGTCCATCTATTCGTCCTTTTCGCCCTTGTTGCGGAACACGAATTTGATCGACGTTCCCTCGAAGCCGTACGATTCGCGGATCTTGTTTTCGATATAGCGCGCGTAGCTGAAGTGGAAGAGGTCGCGGTCGTTGACCTGGAAGCTGAAGAGCGGCGGGCGGACGCCGACCTGGGTCGCGTAGTAGATCTTGAGGTGTTTGCCCTTGTCGGACGGCGTCGGCTTCATCATCACCGCGTCGGCGATCAGGGAATTGAGCTGGCCCGTCGGGACGCGCATCGACCGCATGTTCGAGACGTAGTCGGCCGTCTCCATGACCTTCCACACGCGGAGGTTGTCCAGAACGGAGATGAAGATGACCGGCGCGTACGTCGCGAAGATGAGTTCGTTGCGGATCATGCGCTCGTAGTCGCGCATCGTGTTCGTCTCCTTCTCGACGAGGTCCCACTTGTTGACGCAGATGACGATGCCCTTGCCCTCTTCGTGGGCGATGCCGCAGATGCGCTTGTCCTGTTCGGTCACGCCTTCCTGGGCGTCGAGCATGAGGAGCGCGACGTCGCACCGCTCGACGGCGGAGATGGCGCGGAGGACCGAGTACCGCTCGACGTCCTCGCGGACCTTGTTCTGGCGGCGGATCCCGGCCGTATCGATCAGGACGTATTCCTTTTCGTTCCACGTGAACGGCGTGTCGACGGCGTCACGCGTCGTTCCGGCGATGTCCGAGACGATCAGGCGGTTCTCGCCGAGCAGGCGGTTGATCAGGGAGGATTTGCCGACGTTCGGCTTGCCGATGACGGCGATATGGACGCGGTCGTCCTCAACCGCGTCCTCGGATTCCGGCGGGAAGGACTCGAAGCAGCGGTCGAGCAGGTCGCCGAGGCCGAGCATGTTCACGCCCGAGACGGCGATCGGTTCGCCGAGGCCGAGCTCGTAGAAATCGTAGAAGTTGTCTGGCACCTTCGGCGAGTCGATCTTGTTGACGCCGAGGACGACGTTTTTGTTGTAGCGGCGGAGCATCCCGGCGACTTCGATGTCGGCGTTCGTCAGCCCCTCCTTCCCGTCGACGAGAAAGAGGATCGCGTCGGCCGTATCCATCGCGAGCTGGGCCTGTTCGCGCATCTGGGAGAGGATCACGTCCTCGGAGTCGGGCTCGATACCGCCCGTGTCGATCATCAGAAACGCGCGGCCGCGCCATTCCGCGTCCGCGTAGATCCGGTCGCGCGTCACGCCGGGGGTGTCCTCGACGATGGAGATGCGCTTGCCTGCGATTTTGTTGAAGATCGTCGATTTGCCGACGTTCGGCCGTCCGACGATCGCTAAGATGGGCTTTCCCATGGGGTTCTCCTGTTCGCTAGATGTCCGTCTCAGCCGAGCCGCCCTCCGGTTCGTCAGCCGCCTCGGCTGCCGCCGCGATCTCGTCGTAGCGGTCCTCCTTCGAGATCGTCGCGCCGATGTCCATGACGGACTTTTCGAGCTCGGCGATCTCGTTCTTCAGCTCGGTCATCCGGTTCACGGAGATGTCGCTGCCGATCGCGAGGTGGGTGTTGTAGAGGATGTTCTCAAGGCTGTTGTGGATCGAGGCGAGGCGCTGGCGCGTCCGTTCGATCTCCTCGTCGGAGACGAATTCCTTCTCGATCGCTTCGGCCTCATCCTCCTTCGTTTCCTTTTGGACCATCGAGCCGGTCGCGAGCTCGTATTCGTCGTAGCCGGTCACGACCTCGCATTCCCAGCCCTTGTTTTCCTTTACATACCGCGCGAAGGCTTCCTTGCTGTCCGGTTCGCCGTGGACGAGGAAGATCGCGTTGGGCTCGTGGGTGAAGCCGGTGAGCCAGCTGAAGAGCTGGTCGCGGTCGGCGTGGCCGGAGAAGCCCTCGAGGCTGTAGATCTCGGCGCCGACGCGGATGAGCTCGCCGAAGAGCGTGACTTCCTTCTCGCCGTCGATCAGGCGCCGTCCGAGCGTTCCCTCGGCCTGGTAGCCGACGAACACGATCGAGTTTTTCTTATCCCAGAGGTTGTGCTTGAGGTGGTGGCGGATGCGGCCCGCGTCGCACATGCCGCTCGCGGAGATGATGATCTTCGGGCGCTTGTCGTAGTTGATCGCGATCGAATCGCTCGTCGAGCGCGTGAAGGTCAGCTGGCGGAAATCGAGGGGATGGTCGCCGCGGACGATGTATTCGCGCGTCTCGGCGTCGTAGATCTGGGCGTTCTTGAGGAAGACCTCGGTCGCCTCGGCCGCCATCGGGCTGTCGACGTAGACCGGAACGTTCTTCAGCGTTTCGTGGATCGGGCCGACGCCGTCGTAGACTTTGTTGAGCTCGAAGATCAGCTCCTGGGTCCGGCCGACCGCGAAGCTCGGGATCACGACGTTTCCGCCGCGCTTCACCGTCTCCGCCGCGATCGTCAGAAGACGCGAGATCGAGACGGGATTCGGCTCGTGGACGCGGTCGCCGTACGTCGTTTCCATGATGAGGTAGTCGGCTTTTTTGATGCGCTTCGGGTCCTGGAGGATCGGGCGCTCGGCCATCCCGAGGTCGCCCGAGAAGACGATCTTCGTCTCGCCCTCCTGTTCGGTCACGAAGAGCTCGATGATCGCCGAGCCGAGGATGTGGCCGGCGTCGTTGAAGACGACCTTCATCTCCTCGTTCAGTTCGAACAGTTGGTCGTAGCGGACCGCGTGGATGAGGTGGATCGTGTCGACGGCGTCATCCGTCGTATAGAGCGGCTTGACCTTCGGCTTGCCTGCGCGTTCGTTCTTGCGGTTCTGCCATTCGGCTTCCTGTTCGTGGATGTGGGCGGAATCGCGCAGCATGACGTCGACGAGGTCGGCCGTCGCGTCGGTCGCGTAGATCGGTCCCTCGAAGCCGCGCTTCACGAGCAGCGGGAGCCGGCCGCAGTGGTCGATGTGGGCGTGGGAGAGAACGACGCAGTCGATGTCCCGCGGATCGAACGGGAACGGCTGGCGGTTCAGCGCCTCGGCGGATTTGCCGCCCTGGAACATGCCGCAGTCGAGCAGGATCTTGTGTTTTTCCGTTGTGATGAGGTGACAGCTTCCGGTGACATCGGTCGCGGCGCCGCAGAATTGTATTTTCATCATACGCCTCCACATTACATAGTTATTACGTATTATAGCATAGTTTCCGCCGCTTTCACACCACTTTTTCCGTTCCTCACGCGCGGCGCTGCGAGAGCGCCCTTCTCATTTTTTAAAAAAGAGGGTTGACAGTGTATTATGTGTAGTAGTACACTTGACGCAACAACGAAAGAAAGGAGAACCGCCTTGTTCCAACTCGATGTCAAGAATCGCAAATCGATCTACGAACAGGTCATCGACAGTTTCAAGGAAGAGATCGTCTCCGGCGTGCTCGCTCCGGGCGAGAAGATGCCGTCGGTCCGCGACCTCTCGAAACAGCTGACGATCAACCCGAACACCGTTCAGAAGGCGTACCGGGAACTGGAACGCGAGGGATACTGCTACACCGTATCCGGCCTCGGCACGTTCGTCGCGAAGCCCGAACAAATCACGCGCGACGACGAGAAGATCGGCGAGCTGAAGACCGAACTCGCCCGTCTGATCCAGGAACTCCGCTACCAGAACGTATCCCCCGACGAGATCCGCGACGCCGTGGATGTTGTCCTTACGAATCGAGGTGAACCCAAGTGATCAAGATCCAGGACGTTACGAAAACGTTCGACGGCCAGACCGCGCTCGACCATGTCACCCTCTCCATCCGGAAAGGCTCGATCTACGGTCTCGTCGGCACGAACGGATCCGGCAAAACGACGCTTCTCAAACACGTCACCGGCGTCTGGAAACAGGACTCCGGCGAGATCCTGCTCGAAGACGGACCGATCTTCGACAACGAGAGCGCCAAGAGCCGCATCGGCTATATCCCCGACGACCTCTTCTTCTTCGGCTCCTATACGCTGAAGGATTCCGCGCGCTACTACAGGGGCCTCTACCCCTCCTGGAACGAGGCGCGCTACGCCGAGCTCGTCAAGCTCTTCGGCCTGCCCGAAAAGCAGAAGATCGCGCGTTTCTCGAAGGGCATGCAGAAACAGGCGATGTTCATCCTTGTGATGAGTTCGATGCCCGAATACCTCATCCTCGACGAGCCGATCGACGGCCTCGACCCGATCGTGCGGAAGCACGTCTGGAAGGTCATCGTCGACGACGTCGCCTCGCGCGAGATGACCGTCCTCGTCAGCTCCCACAACCTGCGCGAGATGGAGGGGATCTGCGACACGATCGGCATCCTCGACCACGGAAAGGTCATCATCGAACGCGACCTCGACGAGCTGAAGAGCGACATCCACAAGGTCCAGATCGCCATCACCGACCCGAAGATGCGCGATTACTCCGACCTCAACGTCCTCCACAGCGAATCCCGCGGAACGGTCGATCTTCTGATCATACGCCAGCCGCGCGAGGAGGTCGAAACGATCCTCAAGGCGAAGAACCCCGTGCTCTTCGATCTGCTCCCGCTCTCCCTCGAGGAGATCTTCATCTACGAATTAGGAGGTGAACACGATGTCGAATCGCTCCTCTTCTGATCTGTTCAAGACCGGCTTCGCGGAGAACCTCCGCCGCTTCTGGCCCGTCGCGTTCCTCTCGTTCCTGCTGCTCTTCTTCAGCGGCCCGTACGTCGCGATCGTCGACGATTTCGACAGGGTCACCGATTGGAGCCGGATGCTTCTGAACGAGAACGTGGTCTTCATGCTCGTCCACATGTTCATCCCGATCGCCGCGGCCGTGAGCGTCTTCAAGTATCTCCATACGCCCGGCTCCGTCGCGGTGATGAACGCGCTTCCGTTCAGCCGTTCGCGCCTCTTCCGCGCGAACTACTTCGCGGGCGTCGCGCTCTGGTTCGCGCCGGTCCTCGCCAACGCGCTCATCATGATGATGATCGGGCCGTACGCCGCGACGAAGATCGCCGGCTGGGTCCTCTCGTCGTTCCTGATCGAAGGCGCCGTCTACGCGCTCTCCGTCTTCAGCTGCTGCGTGACGGGAACGGTCGTCCACAGCTTCCTCGGCTCGTTCCTGTTCAACGGGATCGTGTCCGTCGTCTGGCTGCTCCTCTATGCCTACGAATCCAGCTTCGTCTGGGGTCTCGCCGACAACAACGCGGTGCTCAACTTCATCGCCCTTCTCCACCCCTACAGCGGCGTCGTCGCCGAGGCGTTCTCGGGAGCGGGCGGAAGCCGGCTCTACATCGCCTGGTACTTCGCGCTGATCGCGATCGTCTCGACGGTCTCGTTCTTCCTCTACAAGCGCCGTAAAATGGAGCGTTCCGGCGACGCCCTCGCCTACCGCGGGTTCGAGCCGGTCCTGTCCGTCCTCATCGCCTTCCTCGGCATGAGCGGCATCGCGTTCCTCTTCATGCTCCGCAACGGAACGAGATCCGACTTCATCGTCGGCTGTCTCGTCGGCCTCCCGATCGCGTGGATCATCGGCCGGATGCTCGTGATGAAGACGATCCGCATCTTCCGCAAGAAGGACCTCGTCAACCTCGCGATCGCCGCCGTCGTCTGCGCGCTCGTCGTCGGGATCTTCATGGGCGACCTCTTCCGCATCGAGGAGTTCGTTCCGTCTCCCGCGTCGGTCAAATCGGCCCGCCTCGGCTCCTATACGCTCAACAACGCGCTCTATGAGACCGGCTGGTCCTCCGACGGATTCCCGGGCTTCACAGAACCTGAAAACATTGAAGCGGTCACGGATCTCCACCGCGAGATCGTTTCGCGGAAGGCGGAGCTGAAACGCGACGAAGACGATGATACGTACGACGCGTGGAGATACCGCCGCTCGATCACGTTCGACTACGAGCGGAGCCTCACCGATCTCAGCCGCCGCTACACCGTCCCCTCTTCGCTGCTCGCCGGATCCTCCGCGATGAAGAAGCTCTTCGAATCGGCCGAGAACAAGTCCCGGCTTCTCATCGAGGCGCAGGAAAAGGCCCTCGTCGATTCGCACACGAGCGATCCGTCCCGGCCGGCGGAGATCGTCGGAAAGCGGATGACCGTCTCCTGCCCGCTCGATAACTCCTCCTTCACGGTCCTCATCCGCACCGCTGCCGAGCTCAAAGCCCTTCAAAGCGCGATGGAGAAGGACTGGCTGGCCCTCACGTACGAACAGGCCCTCGCGGATGATCTCACGGTCTGCTACATCCATACCGATTACACGCTGCGCATCCCCGGAAACACCGACAGAGAGCGCACCATGTCCTTCCGCGTCACCCCGTCCTGCACCGAAACGGTCCGTGTCCTCAAGACGCTCGGCATCTACGACGACGTCGCGCTCTCCTCGGACAAGGTCGTCTCGGCCTCCGTCTTCCGCCATGACGGCTACGCCGACGAGACCGGCTACGAGGTCATCTACGACCGCAACGGCAACTCGCATATCTATTACAAGGCGTACGAACAGTACGGGTATACGAGAGAAGACGTCCTCGAAGGGAAACCCCTTCCGACGATGCAGTCGTACGGCACGATCATCGATATGATGGATTCTCCCGCGGACGAGCTGATCGACACGGTCATTCCCGACAGCCTCGCCAACGCGAACGTGATCGACCTCCTGATCCGGAACGGCCATACGGAACCTGAGAATTACACCGCGTATCAATACGTCATCCTGACGTACAAGACGGGTGAAAAGTACGCCGATACGGACAAGGACGGCGACGGAACGCTGAAGGACGTCCTCAACTACTACAAGTTCTTCCTGCCCGACGGCTAC
>JAEEUO010000058.1 GCA_016286935.1 Bacillota bacterium
AGCCCATGTCGCGGAAGTACTCCGCGATGGTGATGCCGGTGTAGATCGACGCCTCGCGCGCCGCCACGGGCATGTCGGAGGTGTTCGCGATCAGCACGGTGCGCTTCATCAGCGGCTCGCCGTTGCGCGGGTCCTTCAGCTCGGGGAACTCCATCAGAACGTCGGTCATCTCGTTGCCGCGCTCGCCGCAGCCGATGTAGACCACGATGTCCACGTCCGACCACTTGGCCAGCTGGTGCTGCACGACCGTCTTGCCCGAGCCGAAGGGGCCGGGGACGGCGGCGGTGCCGCCCTTGGCGATCGGGAACATCGTGTCGATGATGCGCTGTCCCGTCGCGAGCGGCTTCGTCGGCGGATATTTCTTCGAATACGGACGGCCGGAACGGACGTGCCAGTGCTGGGTCATCGTGAACGGCGTCTCGCGTCCGGCCTGGTTTTCGAGGACGTAGACCGTTTCGGTGACGTTGAACGAGCCGCTCTTGATCAGCTTGACCTTGCCGGACTGCCCCGGCGGGACCATGATCTTGTGGAGGACGGACTCCGTCTCCTGAACGGTGCCGACCACGTCGCCTCCGATGAGCCAGTCGCCTTCGTGGACGACGGGTGTGAACTCCCAGAGCTTTTCGTGGTCGATCGCGGGAACGGAGATGCCGCGCGTGATGTTCGCGCCGACGCGTTCGACGATCTTCTCGAGCGGCCGCTGGATGCCGTCGTAGATGTTTTCGATCATGCCGGGTCCGAGCTCGACCGACATCGGCATCCCGGTCGTCACGACCTCGGCGCCGGGACCGAGTCCCGACGTCTCCTCGTAGACCTGGATGGAAGCCGTATCGCCCTTCATCGTGAGGATCTCGCCGATGAGCTTCTCGGGGCCGACGTGGACGACGTCGCCCATGTTCGCATCCGTCATTCCCGTCGCGACGACGAGAGGACCGGAAACCTTTACTACTTTACCACTCAATTTCAGCACCTGCTTTCGTTGAATTTTCAGCTGTTTCAGATGATATCGGCACCGACGGCGCGCTCGATGACGGACTGCATGGTGTCCTTCCCGATGCCGAGGGAGCCTTCCTTGCCGGGGATGAGGATGATGGCCGGCTTCAATTCGCCGCGGTATCTGGCGATGACGTCGGTGAGGTTCTTCGCCAGCGTCTCCGTCAGAAAGATGACGGCGCAGTTCGATTCGGCCAGGCGGTGGATCTCCGCGCGCGCTTCGTTTTCGTTAAAGACGGGGTAGACGGAGAGGCCGATCGCGCGGAAGCCCATGATCGACTCACGGTCGCCGACGACGGCGATCTCATACATTTCAGCCATGGCGGTCACTCTCCTTTCTATACGTACGCGTCGCGCAGCCGCGGGCGGATCTCGTCGGCCGTCAGTCCCGCGTTCCGTCCGAGGAGCATGATGCGGACATTGCGGTACTCGACCTGGCGGGCGGCAAGGTAGCCAATCAGGACGGCATCGCCGAAGGCCATGTAGACGGCGTCGTGGAGGTAATCGTGTTCGGCGTCGTCTCCGAGCTTTTCAAATACGGCGAGGCTTCCGCCCTCGCGGACGGCCTTTTCGCCGGCAATGGCAGCCTCCTTCAGATGAGTCGGCGCGTAGAGTTCCGCGATCCGGGCGTCGCCGGTCTGGAGCGTGCCGACGATCTGGTCGGCGCTGATCTCTCCGCCGTCGACCAAAATGTTGCGGAGGAAGTCGGCGTTCTTGCCCATCCGGAGCGCTCTGACGGTCGCGCGGAGGTTCATCGAGTCGATCTGAAGCGTGATGTAGCCCTTCAGGAACGGCGATCCGGTCCCGTCGGCGATCTCGCGGAGTTCGGCGTACGTCGCGCGGTCGAGGACCGCCTCGGCGAGCTGGGGATCGTCCGTCGTGTCGAGCACATCCCACGCCTCGTCGAGCGCGAGCGACAGCGTCTTCGGGAGGAGGCGGATCTCGTTCGAACGGATCGCCTCGCGGATCGTCTCCGGATCGACGCGGCCGTTCCGCATCAGCATGTGGTCGGCGGAAACGCCCGTCGCCTTCTCCTTGAGGAGCGCCTTGCAGTTGTGGTAGTCGTACGGAACGCGGAAGACGTCGATCACGGCCGGATCGGGCGCGAAGTCGATCATGTCGTCGAACGTCGCCTTCTCGACCTCCGCGATCGCCCTGTCCATCGCGACGGCGTCGTCGAGGCGGAATTCCGGATAACCGCATTCGGTCAGAACGTTCATCGCCTCTTCGTCCGTTTTGGCCGTGAGGAACCGCTCCATCCGCGCACCGGTCAGATGGGTGTCGATCAGTCCGCGGATACGGGCGGAGAGCGCAAGATAATCGATGTCCTTCACCGGTCCGCTCACTTCTTCTCCTCCAGATCGCCGAACAGCATCCGCGCCACGTCGGTCATCGTCCGCTCGCGCACGAGGCGGATGGCCGTCTCGGGGGAGCCTCCGAGCGCGTGGAGCTGTTCCGGGGGAAGCGCCTTCAGGCGGTCGAGCGCGACCGCGTACGCCTCGTCGATGCATTTCTGCTTCGCTCCGAGGACGATCTGGCGCGCTTCGAGGTTCGCGAGGCTTTCCAGGCGTTCTTTCTGGGATGACGCCTTTTTCGCGATCGCGGCCTCCGCGTCGTCGGCCTGCTTCCGCCGGGCCGCTTCCGCCTGGCTTTCGATCGTCCGGACGGTCTCGTCCGCCTCGCTGAGGATGCGGGCGATCTGTGCGTCGGCGTCGTTCCGGATCGTATCAAGAATTTGTTCGATTCCGTTCATTGGAGTTCCTCAAAAACCGCCGCGTCAGATGCGCAGCATCAGAAGGATCGACGCGAGCAGCGACAGAAGCGCGTAGAATTCGACCGTAATGCAGAGGATGACGCCTTTGAACCAGTCGTTTGGACGTTTTGCGAGCAGGTTGATCGTACCCGCCGCGACGCGCCCCTGGGCGACCGCGGAGATCCCGCCGCCGATCGCGATCGGCATGCAGGCCGCGAAGTAGCGCAGACCGTCCGCGAGGCTCAGATCGCCGAACGTTCCGTTCAGAACGCCCATGCGGCTCATCGCGAGGAAGCCGACGACGAGGCCGTAGAGGCCCTGGGTGCCCGGGACGACCTGGATGATCATGATCTTGCCGAGCTTCGTCGGATCCTGGGAGAGAAGGCCCGTTCCGGCTTCGCCGGCGATGCCGGTTCCTCTGGCGCTTCCGGCGCCCGAGAGGCAGACCGCGAGGCCCGCGCCGAGCATGCCGATGGCTGCGCCGGTCGAAAGTTCAAAAATACCCATTCTATATACCTCCTATTGAATGTCGATGTATTTGGTGCGGTTTTCAAGAGGCTCGAAGGGTCTACCCCCGTCCTCATAGAACTTGCCGAAGAATTCGAGGCACTGGAGACGCAGGTCGTGGACGAAGCATCCCAGAATGTTCAGCGCCATGTTGAAGAGGTTGCCGATCAGCGCGACGACCACGAACGGGATCACGCTGCCGAAGAGCGACGCGAGCGTGTTGAAGACCTGTGCGATGACGCAGCCCGACAGCATCAGCGCCATCAGACGCGAATACGAGAGGATGTCGCCGAAGTAGCCGGTCACGTTCGAATAGACCGAGGAGAAGATGCCGGTGATCTTGCCGAAGCCCTTGCCCTGAACGAGCGGTCCGATCACGACGAGCGCGATGCCGGCGTAGAGGACGTACGGCGTGATCTTCAGGAACATCAGCGCGAGGCCGGCAAACACGACCCACCAGGTGATCTCGCCGAAGAACGCGTCGAGGAACGCGCCCTTCCGGCACTTCAGAACGACGCTGACGGCCATGCCGAAGACGATCTGGACGACGCCGAGCGCCATCGACCCGATCAGGATCGTCGTGATCGAATCGAGTGGCGAGAAGAGCGCGGGCAGAGCGATCGTCTTTCCGGTCGCGACGTTGACGAGCTGGGGGATGAAGTCGCCCATAAAGCCGCCCGTCAGAGCGCCGAAGACGAACGTCGAGATCCCGCCCCAGATCATCAGGCCGAACATCTGGCCGCTCGTTCCCTTCGGGCGGAACTTCTTCGTGACGAGAAGGCCCGCGATGAACAGGACGATCCCGTAGGCCATGTCGGCCATCATGATGCCGTAGAAGAGAATGAAGAACGGCGTGATCAGCGGGTTCGGGTCGATGTGGCCGTACTTCGGGAGCGAATACATCTCGGTGACGAGGTTGAGCGTGTTCGTGATCTTGCCGTCCTTCAGGCTGACCGGAACGCTGTCGTACTCCGCGGGATCCGGGTCGGTCAGTTCCCAGGCGCATCTGTTCTCGCCGAGGAACCGCGCGACGGCCTCCTCGGAGTCGGCCGGGACCCAGCCCTCGAAATACGTCACCGTCTCGTCGGTCAGGAGGTTCGCCGTTCCGCGCTCGAGATCGACGTCGCTCGTGAGGCGGTCGTAGTAGGCGCGCAGGACATCCGCGGCGCCCTTTTCGGCGTCGATCGCGGCGATGATCTCCTTTTCCTCTTCGGCGCTCCTCTCGAGTTCCTTTTCGAGGCGCTCGATGTTTTCGCGCGGCGTTCCGGCGGAACCGGCGATCGGGGAGACGCTGAAGCTGAACGGACGGATCGCGTCGAAGACGGCCTGTTCGTTCTTCCGGTAGACGATCAGCGCGCAGTATTGCTGTTGTTTATCCTTGTTGATGAAGAAGAGCTCGCACGGTCCGGCTTCGGCGGCCTTCGCGCGCACGTCGTCGAGGTCCGTCGCGGCCGGAAAGACGACGGGATAGAACCTGCAGGTCGCCGTTTCGCTGTCGGCGAGGTCCTGGTCGAGCGGTTCCCACGTCCGCATCATCATGAGTTCGGCTTCGAGCCTCGTGCGTTCGGAGCGCACGTCCGCGAGGCGGCGGAGCGACCTGCGGATCGAGTCGGACGCGGCCTTGGCGCGGGATTCCAGTTCTTCGCTGCGGAATTCCCGCTCGGAGACGGGACGGCGTTTGATGAACATGCCGTCCTTGACCTTCGCGTGCTCTTTCAGCGCATCAAGGGCGATCCGGACGTCGTTCAGGGCGCTCGTCGATTCCGCGAGTTCCGAACCGAGGCGCGCGAACGACCGGGCGTCGTCTTCGGACAGCGCGAACGAACCCGGCGCCGTCAGCTCGACGCAGCCGAGGTTCTGGAGTCCACGCAGCACGCTCTTCTCGGAGCCCGCGGGCAGGATCGCCTTCAGTTTTCGCATCTTCCGGATCGACACTTATTCGTCCCAAACCCTTTCCATGATGAAGGCCGCGGCGGCGGATACCCTGTCGGCCGCGAAATCGGAGATCCGCTTCGCTTCCTCTTCCGCCTGGAATTTCAAGTCCGCGCGAAACTGCTCCGCTTCGCGCTCGGCGATCCGGACCTGTTCCGCTTCGGTTTCTCTGAGAGACTCACTCTGGGTTTTCAAGGATGTAGCGACCCGATCCTTCGCTTCCGCGATACGCCGTTCCGCCTCCAGTCCGGCGGCCTTGACGCGATCGGCGGCTTCGGCTTCGGCCGCTTTGATCCGTTCCATTGCTTCCATATTCAATTCTCCGATCGATAAGATAATTATACATTGTTAAATATATCACATTACGGTTGCGATGTAAAGAAAAAGAATCAGAAAATAAAGATTATACGTTTCTGTTTCAGACGTTCTCCCGGACAAATTCGATCTTTACATACATCCCGAGACCGTTTGCGAGACGTTTCAGCGTACGCAGAGACGGATTGCCGTTCCCGCATTCGAATTTGCTGATGTCGCTCTGGGAAATGCCGGTCCGTTCCGACAGTTCCTTTTGCGTAACGCCGTTTTCAGCCCGGGCGCGGATGATCGCTTCCGCGATCGCATATTCGGCCTGCAGATTGTCCCACTCTCTTTTGAACGCGGGGTCTTTCAGTTCTTCCTTCAGATAATCATCAAAACGATTGGATTCCATCAGTTCCCCTTTCTGGCTTCGTATTCCGCCTTTGCGTCAATGGCGATCTCGATCTCCCTCCGCGGAGTATTCTGTGACTTTTTGATGAAACCGTTCGTCAAAATGATCTGCCGTCCGGAATAAAAGAAATACAGGATACGGGCGGAATTGGTGCCATACCGGCCGCGAAATTCAAAGATTCCTTTTGCGAGCGGCTTGGAATACGGTTCACGAACAAGAGGCCCGTAATGCTCTGCGAGATGAATCGCCAGAAGCATTTTCCCCTTGAGATGGATGTCGAGTGATCCCAAAAACTCTTTTACGGGATAACTGCCATCCGGTTTGTCGTAAATAAGCACGGTGTAATTCGATTTTGACATAATGAATCCTCTATGACAAAATCGGATATATCACATATTATATGTTTTATCCGATTTTGTCAACCAAAACAAAAGTAACGGTTTCGGTCAAGGATTATGGAAATTATAACCTGTTATATTGTGCCAGTCAAGACGCGTATTGCAGCGTATCATCTACTGTTTTAGAAGTTTTTGAAGAATGACAGAAGGATCGATTTGATGTAGTGATACCTTCTTGCATATGTATTCGGCACACGGATCAGTTCAAATCCGTGTTCTTTACAGATCTCTTCTTTTTTTCTGTCACGTTCCTTAACAACAGAATCGTCTTGATGTTCTTTTCCGTCCAGTTCGATTGCGAGAATCGGATATTTCTTCCCGTCGATCTGCTTTTCAAAGACGACGAAATCAAATCGTCCCGTATAAAACAGATCGATATGCGAAGGGTTATCAATAAACACCTGTGAGACCGCCACTTCACGTTCGACCTCATACTTCCCGCCATATGGCGGAATGTTCTGCATCGCGTGATTCAGCGTCTCCAGGAACGCAGTTTCTGTTTCTGTGCTGTAAGGTTTTACACCAAGAGCTCGTGACATCGGTGCCCTCGGAATGACAGCAGCCGTACCATTCGTCTCTACGTAACGGACAAGATCGAATAGATCGTCGTCAGGTGAATTGCTGTGAAGGCGGTTAATGTTTTCTTTATTTCCGAGGATAATCAATTGATCGCGTGCACGGGATGTTGCTA
>JAEEUO010000059.1 GCA_016286935.1 Bacillota bacterium
GGTCAGTTAGACGGAGGCCTTCGCGGCGCCCGTCCGGACGTACGACGTGTCGGCGCGCGCGCCGAGCGCGAGGGAGACGGCCTCGATGATGATCGATTTGCCGGCGCCCGTTTCACCCGTAATGACCGAAAAGCCCTTGCGAAGGTCGACTTCGAGGGCTTTGATGATGGCAAAATCGCGGATCGCGAGGGAATTGAGCATGGCGCCTCCTAGCGGATCAGCTCGACGATCCGGTTCGCGGCAACGGCGGCGTTCTCCGCCGAATCGCACGCGAGGAAGATCGTGTTGTCGCCCGCGATCGAGCCGACGACGTGGGGAAGGGCCATCGAGTCGATCGCTTCGGCGGCCGCGTTTCCGCAGCCCGACAGCGTCTTCACGACGATGATGCTCTCAGCGGGGGTGACGGATTTGATCGTCTCGCGGAAGATCTTCGAGAACCGCTTGGAGATCGGCGCGGCCTGGGAGGCCTCGGCTGCATATTTATAGCCGCCGGCCGTCGAGAGGACCTTGACGAGGTGGAGGTCCTTGATGTCGCGCGAAACGGTCGCCTGGGTCACGTCGTACCCTTCGGCGCGGAGGCGCTCCACGAGGGCCTCCTGGGTCGCGATGTCGTATTCCTCAATGAGTTCGAGGATCTTGGATTGTCTGGAATAACGCATAGGGATGGGACTCCTTTTCGGGTGATCGTGATGGGTGCATTATAGCATACCGCGCGCGGCGATGAAAAGTAATATATGCAGAAATATGCATACTTTTTCAGCGGCGCCGGTTTTGGTGGACAAAACGCCCGCGAAGTGGTAAAATACAACGGTTAATGGACAATAGGAGGAGAATGCCATGCGCATCCTTGGGATCGATCCCGGCTTCGCCCTGATGGGGTACGGCGTCGTGGACCGGAACGGCTCGAAGTTCATACCGGTCGAGTACGGATCGCTCGAAACGACGAAGGAATACTCGATGCAGGAGCGCCTGAAGATGCTCTACGACGGCCTGACCGACATCATCGCCCGGACGAAGCCCGAGGCGTGCGCGATCGAGGAACTCTTCTTCAACCGCAACATCACGACCGCGATCTTCGTCGCCCAGGCGCGCGGCGTCGCGATCCTGGCCTGCGCGAACGCGGGGATCCCCGTCAGCGAATACACGCCGATGCAGATCAAGCAGGCCCTCGTCGGCTACGGAAAGGCCGACAAGAAACAGATGCAACAGATGACCAAGATGGTCCTCGGGCTCGTGGAGGTGCCGAAGCCGGACGATACGGCGGACGCGCTCGCGGCGGCGATCTGCCACGGAAACGTCGCGGCGGGGCGCGAGAGGACCGTCGTACGGAAATAGGGAAAGCGCCGCGGAACGCCGGCCGGACGGCCGGACGGAGCGGCGGAAAGGAAAGACATGCTGCGCTATTTACACGGAAGGATCGCGGGAACGTTCGACGGCGGCGTGATCGTCGACGTGAACGGGATCGGCTATGAGGTCAACGTTCCGGACGCCTCGGTCTTCTTCGCGAAGGTCGGGGAGGAGACGGAGGTCTTCGTCGCGATGCTCGTGCGGGAGGACGACGTCTCGCTCTACGGATTCGCCTCGCCCGCCGAGCTCCGCATGTTCCGCCTCCTGATGACCGTCAACGGCATCGGCGCGAAGGCGTCGATGGCGATCCTGTCGGCGCTCACGATCCCCGAGATCTGCGCCGCGGTCCGGAAGGACGACGCGGGCGCCTTCATGCGCGCGAACGGCGTCGGCAAGAAAACGGGCCAGCGGATCGCGATGGAGCTGAAGGACAAGCTCGAACAGATCCCCGAGCTCGCGCCGTACGTCTACGGTGGAACGGTCGAAGTGAAGACGCCCGTCCCCGAAACGAACCCCGTGATCGAGAAGGCGATCGGCGCGCTCGTCGGCCTCGGCCTCGCGAAACAGGACGCCGAGGACGCCGCGAAGGCAGCCTACGAAGACGGTATCACCGCGGAGGACCTGATCCTGAAGGCCCTGCGCGCCGCACGATAAGAAAGAGAAGCCATGAGCGAACATCGACTCACATCCGCGGAGGTCCAGTCGTACGACGAGGAGATGGAAACGTCCCTCCGTCCGAAGACGTTCCGCGACTTCGTCGGTCAGAAGACCGTGACGGACAACCTGAAAGTGTATACGGAGGCCGCGAAGCTGCGCGGCGAACCGCTCGACCACGTCCTGTTCTACGGCCCTCCGGGGCTCGGCAAGACGACGCTCGCGGGCGTCATCGCCGAGGAACTCGGAACGGAGCTCTACGTGACGAGCGGCCCGGCGCTCCAGTCTCCGCTCGACCTTGCCCAGATCCTCTCCCGCCTCAACACGGGCGACGTCCTGTTCATCGATGAGATCCACCGCATGAACCGCACCGTCGAGGAGATCCTGTACTCCGCGATGGAGGACTTCACGCTCCACCTCGTCCAGGGGAAGGGCATGGGCGCGAACATGATCGACGTCCACATGGGCCACTTCACCCTGATCGGCGCCACGACGCGCGCGGGATCGCTCTCCGCGCCTCTCCGCGACCGGTTCGGCATCCTCTCGAAGTTCGACCTGTACGGGGAGGACGACCTGAGGCGGATACTTGCCCGCTCGGCCGACATCCTGGGCGTCGACATCGACGACACGTCCCTGACCGAGCTCGCCCGCCGCTCGCGCGGAACGCCGCGCATCGCGAACCGGCTCCTCCGCCGCGTGCGCGACTTCAGCCAGGTCATCGGCACGGGCGCGATCGACAGAGAGATCACCGAAAAGACGCTCCGCGCGCTCGGGATCGACTCGATCGGCCTCGAGCAGCTCGACCGCGACATCCTCCTGACGCTGATCCGCCGCTTCCGCGGTGGCCCGGCCGGCATCGACGCGATCGCCGCGTCCGTCGGCGAGGAGCGCGTGACGATCGAGGACGCGTACGAGCCGTACCTCGTCCAGCAGGGCCTTCTGCTCCGCACGCCGCGCGGCCGCCAGGTCACACCCGAAGCCTACGAACATCTGGGACTTCCCGTTCCGGAGAACGAATAAACGAAACACACACCTCAAAGGAGAACATCAACTTGCGATTACCGATCAATTCCGAAACAACGGCACATTCTGTCCTGCGGCGCTTCATCGCGCTGCTTCTCGTCCTCGCGGTCGCGTTTGCCGCGGGCTACTTCCTCCCGGCGGAGGAGGACGCTTCCGAAGAGACGCTTCTTGACCCGATCCTCTCGTTCTTCCGCCCGGCAAAGGCCTACGCGGAGACTCCTTCCGACGTGCCGGCCTACGTCCGCGTCGGACTCTACTACGGCAATACCGCCAAAACGTCCGTGACGCTCGGATGCGCGGGCGGCTTCTTCCTCGGCTCCGGCGGAAACTGGGGCTTTACGAAGGACGTCAGCCTGGAAGGCTATCCCCAGATCACCTTCACCGCCTCGGGCGGCGTGATCACCGGCGTCGACGGAAACGGAACGGCGGTGGCCTCCAACGTCGCTTCCGGCGTCTGCGTCTGGCCCGCTTCCGGCGGCCGCGTGACGATCACGGCCGGCAGCTCGACGAAGACGTACCGCGGCGGCGTCATCCTCTACGCGTGGGAGAACTCCCTGACCGTCGTCAATCTCGTCGGCATCGAACAGTACCTCTACGGCGTCATCAACGCGGAGATGTACTACACGAACCCGGAGGAGGCGCTCAAGGCCCAGGCCGTCGCGGCGCGCAGTTTCGCGTGCGTCGCCCAGAACACCCACAAAGCGTACGGCTTCGACGTCTGCTCGACGACCCACTGCCAGGTCTACCGCGGCGTGAGCGGCGAGACGACCGCCACGACGGCTGCGGTCGACGCGACGAAGGGCCAGTGCGTCCGCTACAACGGCCAGGTCGTCCGGACGTATTACTCGTCGAACAACGGCGGCTGGATCATGGACATCAAGGACGCCTGGGGCTCGACGTCGCCCTACTGCCTCGCGAAGGAGGACCCCTATACGCCCGTTCTCGCGTGGAACGCCGTCCTGACGTATGACGAGATCGCGCAGCGGCTGAACGCCATCGGAAGAGGCGTCGGCACCGTCACCTCCGTCGACGTGACGAAACGGACCGACTACGGCTACGTGACCGAACTGACGATCACGGGGACCGAGCGGACGACCGTCTTCACGCGCTCCCAGATCCTCAACGATTTCGCGGCGCCGCTGATGAAATCCCAGAACTTCATCCTCATCGACAATACGAAGGAAGCGATGCTCTATACGATCAGCGAAGGCGCCGCATCCGAAGGCGAAACGGCAGAGGAGAACGCCGCGGCGGAGCCCGTCGTCTCCTCGACGACCGGGACCGTCACGGTCCTCTCCGGGGACGGAACGGCCGCGGAACTCTCGACGTCCGAGCTGAGCGTGCAGGGCGAATCCCAGACCGTTCAGATCCCGACGACGGCCGAAATCAGCGGCGTGAAATCCGTCTGCTTCTACGGCAGCGGCAACGGCCATTCCGTCGGCATGTCCCAGGACGGCGCGAAGGAGATGGCGAAGCAGGGCTTCACGTTCGACGAGATCCTGAAATTCTACTACAGCGGGACCGAGGTGTACTGAGTTGCGGGTCGATGATTTTGACTACTTTCTCCCGGCGGACCGGATCGCCCAGTACCCGGCCGACCGGCGCGACCACTCCCGGCTCCTCGTGATCCGGCGCGATACCGACGCGCTCGAGGACCGCATGTTCTACGACATCGCGGACTACCTCCGGCCGGGCGACCTGCTCGTGCGGAACGACTCGAAGGTCATCCCCGCGCGCCTCTACGGCGTGAAGGAGGGGACCGGCGCGAAGATCGAGTTCCTTCTGACGAAACAGTCCGAAGGCGCGGACGGCAACGTCTGGGAAACGATGGTCCGCCCCGGGCGGCGTCTGAAGCCGGGCGACCGCGTGGCGTTCTCGGACAGCCCCCGCCTTACGGCGGAGATCCTCGACTACAGCGAAGGCGGCACGAGAACCGTGCGGTTCGAGACGGACGGCGTGTTCCTCGAAACGCTGGCGGAGATCGGAAGGATGCCGCTTCCGCCGTACATCGCGCGCGAATCGGAGGCGATTGATAAAGAGCGCTACCAGACCGTCTATGCGCGCGATCCCGGCTCAGTCGCGGCCCCGACGGCCGGCCTCCATTTTTCAGAGGAGCTCTTCGCGAAGATCCGCGAAAAGGGCGTCGGCGTCGCGGACGTCACGCTCCACGTCGGGATCGGGACGTTCCGGCCGGTCAAGGTCGAAACGGTCGAAGAACACCACATGCACTTCGAGGCCTACACGGTCCCGGAGGAGACCGCGAAAAAGATCGCGGAAACGAAGGCGAACGGCGGCCGCGTCATCGCGGTCGGTACGACGTCGACGCGCACGCTCGAATCGGCGGCGGATGAAAACGGCGCCGTCCGCGCGGGTTCCGGCACGACCGGGATCTTCATCTATCCCGGCTACCGCTTCAAGGTCATCGACGGGCTGATCACGAACTTCCACCTGCCGAAATCGACGCTCGTGATGCTCGTTTCGGCGTTCGCGGGCCGCGAGAAGGTCCTCGCCGCCTACAAACACGCCGTGGAGGACGGCTACCGCTTCTTCTCCTACGGCGACGCCTGCCTCTTCCTGTAACGGAGAACGACGATGCTCAAAGACGCTGTCACCTTCACCCTGAAAAAGACCGATCCCCGCACCAAAGCGCGGCGCGGAACGCTCCACACGCCCCACGGCGACGTGGAGACGCCCGTGTTCATGCCCGTCGGGACCCAGGCGACCGTCAAGGCGATCAAGCCGGACGACGTCGCGCGCCTCGGCGACGAGGGCTGCGGGCTGATCCTTTCGAATACGTACCACCTGTATCTCCGCCCCGGCCACGAGCTCGTGAAGAAGGCCGGCGGCCTCCACCGCTTCATGAACTGGAACGGCGCGATCCTGACCGACAGCGGCGGCTTCCAGGTCTTCAGCCTCGGCCCGCTCCGCAAGATCTCCGAGGAGGGCGTGAAGTTCCAGTCCTACATCGACGGCTCGACCCATTTCTTCACCCCCGAGAAGTCGATCGAGGTCCAGGAGGCGCTCGGCGCCGACATCATCATGGCGTTCGACGAATGCGTCCAGCTTCCGGCCGAATACCGCTACGTGAAGGAGTCGGTCGAACGGACGACGCGGTGGCTGAAGCGGTGCAAGGAGGCCCATAAGACCGTGGAGACCCAGTCGCTCTTCGGCATCATGCAGGGCGGAACGTACGACGACCTCCGCCGCCTCTCCGCCGAACAGATCGTCGAGCTCGACCTCCCGGGCTACGCGGTCGGCGGCCTCTCCGTCGGCGAATCGAAGGAGGACATGTACCGCGTCCTCGACAACTGCGTCGATTACCTGCCGGCCGGAAAGCCGCGCTACCTGATGGGCGTCGGGACGCCGGACTGCCTGTTCGAGGGCGTCGAACGCGGGATCGACATGTTCGACTGCGTGATCCCGACGCGGAACGCGCGGAACGGCTCCGTCTTCACGTCCCGCGGCCCGCTCTCCATCAAGCGCAGCGAGTTCTTCGACGATTTCACGCCGCTCGATCCCGACTGCGACTGCACCGTCTGCCGCAACTACTCGCGCGCCTATCTCCGCCACCTCTTCAAATCGAACGAGATCCTGGCGGCGATGCTTCTGACCGAACACAACCTCCACTTCCTCGTCCGCACGATGGAAAAGATACGGAAAGCGATCGAAGAGGACCGCTTCCCCGAGCTGAAAAAGGAGTTTTTCGATGCCTATTATCATTCCGGAACAACTGCCCGCGTATAACGAACTGAAGCACGAGAACGTCTTCGTCATGTCGAAGAACCGCGCCACGAGCCAGGACATCCGCCCGCTCGAGGTCGCGATCGTCAACCTGATGCCGACGAAGGAGGTCACGGAGACGCAGCTTCTGCGCCTGCTTTCGAATACGCCCCTCCAGGTCAACCTCTCGCTCCTGACGATGGATTCCCACGAATCGA
>JAEEUO010000060.1 GCA_016286935.1 Bacillota bacterium
ACGAACATCGAGTTCGCCCCCGACGAGATCCAGGGCCTCATCCCCTACATCGACAAGACGTTCGGCGAGACCCATATGAACGACCCGCGCGCGTACCTGACCCGCATCCAGAACCTCTATTGATTTGATAGATCGGGCGGAAGGGCCCCGAAGAAGCCATGGAAACCATCAACGATCTGTTCCAGAAATACGTTATGTCAGCAGGACCGGTTCTCGAAGAGGACCGGTATTTTCAGTATCTTTATGAGAGCGTCGCGGCGGCCGACGAGAAGACGATCGAACAGAAAGCCCAGACACTTCACAAAGTCGTCGACGAAGAGTGGCTGACCGTCGTCGAAGGCGCGCTCGGTTCGATCAACACGATCATCGAAAAGCCCCGCCGCTTCATCGCGCGCTCGGAGGAACTCGTCCCCGTCTCGCTCGCGAAGAAGATCACGGCCGATTCGGTGCGCCATCTCTCCCAGAATACGCAATTCATCAACTCCGACGAGAACGGCGAGGTCAACCCGAACAAGGTCCTCAACGTCACGAACGAGGACTCCTACGACCTCTACGAAAACCGCTTCATCTACCATCTGATCCAGCGCCTCGTGACGTTCATCGATAAGCGCACGGACGTCATCTTCTGGTCGACCGGCGACGAAACGCGGAACGTCATGAAGTTCCAGACGCGCGTCGACGACGCCTACGAACAGATCGAGTACAACCTCGAGATGAAGATCACGAACCGCCAGTCCTTCGCCGAAAACGACGCGGACAACATGAACGTCTTCATGCGCATCGACCGCGTGCGCCGTCTCGTGATGGCGCTCCGCCAGAGCTCCTTCTGTGAGATCATGGCCGGCTGCGCGAAGGTCCGCAGCCCGATCCAGCGCACGAACCTGATGATGAAGGACCGGGATTACCGGAAGTGCTACGCGCTCTGGCAGTTCCTTGAGCGGTACGACGCGGTCGGCTACACGATCGTCGAACAGGACAAGGCGTACGAGATCGACGAAGAATACCTGATCCAGCTCTACAGCCAGTTCATCACCGCCTACGCGCTCTTTAAGACGCTGACGGGCGACGACAAGCGCGATGTCGACCAGCTCATCGACGAAAAGCGCAAGCTCCACAAACCGAAATTCATCAAACACATCCGCGAGGAGATCGTCGAGAACCGCGATCTGCCCGACGTGGAGGTCCGCCGCATCTTCGTCGAGGAGGTCACCCAGGCCCAGCTCGACGCGGAGGAGGCGCTCGCGAAGGAGCGTGAGCTGACCGCGAGCCTCCAGAGCCAGATCGACGGTTACGCGTACGAGGCCGATATCGCGAAGACGATGCGCGAGCACGCCGAGCAGGCCCAGGCCGAAGCGGAGCAGAAGATGCACGAGGCGATGGAGGCGCGCCAGAAGGCCGAGGAGAATGCCCAGAAGGCCCAGAACGACGCCGCCATCCGCATCACCAACGCCGAAAAGAACGCAGCGGCGAAGATCGCCGAGGCGGAGAACATCCGCAAAGCGGCCGAGATGGAACGCGACGACGCGAAGGGCGCGGCGTTCGCGGCCGAACAGAAGGCCTACGAAGCGTCGAAGGCGATGAAGGAAGCCATCGAATCGAGCGAGGCCCTGAAGGAAGAAGCAAACCGCAAGATCGCCGAAGTCGACGAACGGATCGCCCAGGCCGAGCGCCGGGCGGACGTCAGCATCCGCGACGCGCGCGAGCGCGCCGACGAGGAGATCGCCGAGACGACGCGAAAGGCGGAGGAAAAAGTCGCCGCGGCCGCCGCGGCCGCCGCAGCGCGGGTCGAAGCGGTCGAAACCGATGCGACGAACCGCATCGCGAAGGCCGAGGCCGAAGCGGACGCGAAGGTCGCCGCCGCGGAAACGCGCGCGGACGAAAAGGCTGCGGAAGCGGCCCGCGTCGCGACCGAACGGATCGCCGCCGCCGAGACGAACGCGGGGAACCGCATCGCGGAAGCGGAGGAAGCCGCCCGCGTGCGCGCGGAAGCGGCCGAACAAGCCGCGGACGAACGCGCTCTGGCCGCGGAGAACGACGCGCGCGACCGGATCGCCCTCGCGGAAAAGGACGCCGCCGAGCGCATCGCCGCAACGATCCGCAGCGCGGAAGAGAAGATGGAAGAAGCGGACCGGATCCGCACCGAAGCGGAACAGACCGCTGCCCGCGCGGACGAAGCCGTGCGGATCGCCTCGAGCGTGAAGGAACGCGCCGAAGCCGAGCGCGACGAAGCGGTGCAGGAACGCCTTGCCGCCGCCCGTCAGTCCGAAAAGGACGCCGCCGCCCGGATCGAGGCCGAAAACGACCGCAATGCGAAGGTCGCCGCCGCGGAAGCCGATCGCGATAAACGCGTCGCCGCCGCGGAAGCCGATCGCGACGAACGCGTCGCCGCCGCCGTGACCGCGCAGGAGCGCGCAGAGCGGACGATGCGCGAGACCGTCGCCGCAGCCGAATCCGTGCGCGACGAAGCCGTCCGCAGCGCGGAGGAAGCGAAGAAGGCCGCAGCCGAGCTCGAAAAGAAGGCGAACGCGCTGATCGCGGAAGCCCGCGCGCTCAAGGAAAAGGCCGATGCCGAAGAGAAGGCCGCCGACGCCGAGCTCGCGGAAGCGAAGCGCCTCTCCGCCTCCGCGGACGAAACGATGCGCGAGGCCGAACGGACCGCGAAGGAAGCGCTCCGCTCGGAGAACGCGGCGAAGAAGGCCGAAGAGAAGGCGCTCGCCCGCCTCGAACGCGAAACGAAAGCGCGCCACCGCGCCGAGGAGCGCGCGAAGGAGGGAACGTTCTCCCGCACGCTCGCGGAGCGCCTGTTCGGCGTGAAGCACACGGAGATCGCAGACGAACCCGACGATTCCGACCGGTCGGACGATACGACCGCCTAGGTCCTGCCTCATGAAAAAAGCACTCACCACACTTTTGAATATCATCTGCATCGCGATCATCGTCCTTGCGATCGGCGTTCTGTTCGCCGTCGTGACGACGCCCAAGGGCCAGCCGCCCCAGATCTTCGGATTCTCCGGATTCCGCGTTCTGACGGGCTCGATGGAGCCGACGATCCCGACCGACTCGTTCGTGCTCGTCCACCGCGTGGACGCGTCGAAGATCCGCGTGGACGACGTCATCAGCTTCTTCTCGAAGGATGAGGCGCTCCGCGGAGCGGTGAACACCCACCGCGTCGTCGGCATCTCCGAGACGGACGGCCAGATCGTCTTCGAGACGAAGGGCGACGCGAACCAGATCGCGGACAAGGTCCCCGTCCATGCGTCGGATCTGATCGGAAAGGTCGTGCTCGTCTCGTTCGGCCTCGGGAAGCTCATCCGGCTGATCTCGAACCCGCTCGTGTTCGCGGCGGTGATCGCGATCCCGCTCCTGATCGTCATGTTCGCGAACATCAGGGGCATGGCAAAGGACGTCAAGAAACTCGTCGCGGAGGAAGCGGCGGAGGAAGCAAGAAAGGCGGCGGAACAGGCCCGTAAGGAGGCCGCGCCCGCTGCGGAACCGCCAGAAGAATCCGAACCGGCAAAAGAAACCGTACCGGAAGCGGAGCCCGAACCGGCGCCGGATGAGGGCGGGACGCCCGAGTCCGAAGAGTAAAACGGAACAACGAAAAAACCCGCGGAAGACCGCGGGTCTTTTTTATTGGTCGAGGTGACTGGATTTGAACCAGCGGCCTTTGCGTCCCGAACGCAACGCTCTACCAAGCTGAGCCACACCTCGGCGTGCCATATTATAATAGCGAACGTTGTGTCTTTTGTCAAGGTTTTTTCACAGAAAACACGGCGGCACGGGAACGGTTCCGGGACTGCGGTTTTCGTGTGAATAATGGATTTTCGAAAAAAGAATGAAAAAGGTTTAAAAATGTGTTGACAATGCGATTCGAGAGGGTTATAGTATGACCATGTTCAGCGAATGAATATGCGAAAATGCTGAATATATACAACAAAAAATGCAATTGAGCGGGCCGCCGTCAAAAACGGCCCGGGAAAAGAGGGAACCCAAATGAAAAAAGCCATCGCCATCGTACTCGCGCTCGTGCTCGGACTCTTCTGCCTCACGGGCTGCACGAAAGCCAACGACAAAAAACTCTCCGTCGCGTACGACAAGTACGCCGCGGAACTCACCGCCTCCGGCACGAACGGCACGCTGACCGTCGCGCTCTCTCCGGACTTCGCGCCGATGGAATTCTACGACGCCTCGAAGAGCGGCGACGCCGCGATCGTCGGATTCGACGTCCTGCTCGCGAAATACCTCGCCAAGGAGCTCGGCATGAACCTCCAGCTCAAGCCGATGTCCTTCGAGGCCTGCCAGGTCGCCGTCCAGACGGGCAGCGTCGACATCGCGATCTCCGGCTTCTCCTGGACGAAGAGCCGCGCGGAAAACTACGAACTCTCCGACTGGTACGTCGCGGGTGAGAACGAGACCCAGCAGTCGATCATCTGCCTGAAGGAGAACGAAGGCAAGTTCACGAAGGCCGAGGACTTCAAGGGCCACTCGATCGGCTACCAGGGCGCGTCCCTCCAGGAACAGCTCGTCTCCGAAACGTTCGGCAATATGAGCGACGTCGATTCCAAGACGTACGTCTACGCCGATCTCGGCGTCGCCGTCGAGGCGCTGAAGGCCAAACAGGTCGACTTCCTCGCGGTCGCCCACGGCAACGGCGAATCGATCATCGCCAGCTCGAACGACGCGATCGCCTTCACCGGCTTCGATTTCGAGGTCGCGGAGATCTACAAGAACAACGTCTGCCTCCTCCAGAAGGGCAACAAGGACCTCCTGAACAAGGTCAACACCGCCCTCGCGAAGGCGCTCTCGAACGACTACTACAGCGGCTGGTATGACGCCTCCAAGGTCTACGCCGGCGTCTCCACGCTCGACGAGCTCGGATTCGACGACGACGGCAACAAGATCAGCGAATAACCGTTCATCCGTTCATTCCGCCGGGCCCCGCCGGTTCGGGGCCCGGCTTTCCCCCGTCTTTTTGTAAAGGAAACACCGCGGTATGGTATTCTTATCCAACATCGTCATGATCATGACGAGATACTGGCAACTGTTCCTGATCAAGGGCATCGGCTATACGCTGCTCCTGTCGGTCATCGCCGTCGCGGGAGGCGCGTTCTTCGGATCGCTGATGGCCCTCGGAAAGCGCTCGAAGATCAAGATCCTGAAGTGGATCATCACCGCGATCGTCGAGGTCGTCCGCGGAACGCCGATGCTGCTCCAGCTCTATTTCGGCGTCTTCGTCTTTCCGAAGATCATCCCGCCTCTGAACGCGCTGCCGTACATCTACTCGGTCTCGATCGTTCTGATCATCAACTCGAGCGCGTACGTTTCGGAGATCATCCGCTCCGGCATCGAAGCCGTCGACCCCGGCCAGATGGAGGCCGCCCGGTCGCTCGGTCTGACGCAGCGGACCGCGATGCTCTCGATCATCCTTCCGCAGGCCGTCAAGAACATCCTGCCGGCTCTGGGCAACGAGTTCATCACGGTCATCAAGGAAACGTCCCTGGCGTCGACCTTCTTCGTCGGCGAGCTGATGACCCAGGAGATCGTCGTCAGAGGCACGACCTATCTCGCCCTCGAATGCCTCACGATCACGGGCGTCCTCTACTTCGTCCTGACGTTCGTTCTGTCGAAGGGTCTGAAGCGCTGGGAAAGGAGCATGAAAGCCCATGCTTGACATCAAGAACATCTACAAGAACTTCGGCGACAACCATGTCCTCAAGGGCGTCTCGACGACGGTGGAGAAGGGCGAAGTCCTCACGATCATCGGCGTGTCCGGCTCCGGCAAATCGACGCTCCTCCGCTGCATGAACCTGCTCGAGGAGCCGACGTTCGGCGAGGTCTGGATGGAAGGAAAACTGATGACGCCGGTCGATCCGTACCTCCATTTCGACGTCATCCGCGCGTCGAACACGTATAAAAGCCTCGTCGCGGAAGGAATGGGCGACGAAGAAGCGATCGAGAAGATCAAGGCCGAGGACCTGCTCAAGGAAAAGCACCACGGCCGCGCGGAAGGGGCCGAATACGCGGCTCTGATGAAGAAGATCTACGACGAAAACCACATCGACATCAACCTCGGCCGTCAGAAGATGGGCATGGTGTTCCAGAACTTCAACCTGTTCAACAACAAGACGGTCAAGGAGAACATCACGCTCGCGCCGGTCAAGATCGGCAAACAGCGGCTGAAAGACGCCAAAAAACGCGGAGAAACCGTGACGAAGACGGCGGCGGACATCGAGGCGGAAGCCGACAAAAAGGCGATGGCCCTCCTCGAACGCATCGGCCTCCAGGAGAAGGCAAACGTGTATCCCTCCACGCTCTCCGGCGGCCAGCGCCAGCGCGTCGCGATCATCCGCGCACTCGCGATGGAGCCGGACGTCATGCTCTTCGACGAGCCGACGTCCGCGCTCGATCCCGAGATGGTCGGCGAGGTCCTCGACCTCATCAAGGACCTCGTCAAGAGCGGGATGACGTCCGTCATCGTGACCCACGAGATGGGGTTCGCGAAGGAGGTGTCCGACCGCGTGATCTTCATGCACGACGGCGTGATCGCGGAGGAGGGGACGCCCGACGAGGTGTTCAACCACCCGCAGAACCCGCGGTGCAAGGATTTTCTCAGCAAGGTGCTCTACTGATGGATAAAAAGAAGATCTATGGATTTATCGAAACGAACGCTGAGAGTTTTCTCGGCGTTTCGCATAAGGTCTGGGAGTACGCGGAGCTGTCTCTGAAGGAGTACAGATCGGCGGCGCTGTACGTCGAAGAACTGAAAAAGGCCGGCTTCGCCGTTGAGGAGAACCTCGGCGGCATCGCGACGGCGTTCAGCGGGACGTATACGGAAGGCCCGGCGCCGGGCACGCCCGGCGCGGGCCCGGTCATCGGGATCCTGGGTGAATTCGACGCCCTGTCGGGGCTGTCGCAGGAGGCCGGAGCGCTGCGTCAGCAGGCGCCGGCGGAGCCGGCGCT
>JAEEUO010000061.1 GCA_016286935.1 Bacillota bacterium
AGAGCCGTCTTCTTCCCCTCCCGCACGGTGTCGAGCGCGAGGTTGATGGAGAACTCCGATTTTCCGCTTCCGAAATGTCCTACGATGATTGTGATGCGTTTTTCCATTGCGGTCGCCTTTCCGTTACGAATTCCGCCCGATCTGGCGTGAGATCGCGTTCGCGGTATCGATCACGAGCGCCGACAGCTTTTCATCCGTCGTTCCCGGATCGTAGCGGTACTCCGGGATCGAGAGGCTGACGGCGCCGATCGGATAGCCGTGAAAGTCGAACACGGGAGCCGCGAAACAGATCAGTCCGTCGACGAATTCCTTGTCGTCCCGGCAGTATCCGTTTTCGCGGATGACGGCGATCTGGGCGCGCAGTTCCTCCTTCGAGGAGACGGTCGTCTCGGTGTACTTCCGGAAGCGCATCGAGGAGAGGACTTTCGCGAGCTCGTCTTCGGGGAGATACGCGAGAACGGACTTCCCCATTCCGGTGCAGTAGAGCGGAACGGTCGTGCCGATGTCGAGGCCGGCGCGGATCGTTTCCTTCGACTCGCACTTGACGAGATACACGATCGAGTTTCCGGTCCGGAGGCCGAAGTTCGCCGTCTCGCCCGATCTCTCGGAGAGCGCGTCGACGTACGGCCTCACGACTTCCCCGTAACCGGTCGCCTTCGCGACGCGGTTTCCCATCGCGAACAGCTTCAAACTGTTCGAGTAGCGCTTCGTCTCACGGTTTTGGATGACGTAGCCGGCTTCCTTCATCGTGCCGAGAAGCCGGTACGCCGTTCCCTTGTCCATCGTAAGGTGATCGGATACCTCGGCGAGCGACAGTTCGCCGCAGCGGTCGAGTTCCTCCAGGATACTGAACGCTTTCCGAAGGGACTTGACGCTGTTCGTTCTGGGTTCCTTCGTATCCATGATCCGTTACAGGCGTGCGATGCCGTCCACGACGTGGCGCAGGAGAATCATCGAAGTCACCGTTCCGACGCCGCCCGGTACGGGGGTGATCGCGGAAACGATCGGCTCCGCCTTGTCGAAATCGGCGTCGCCGCAGATGCCGTCGCCTTCGGGCTTCGCGTTGATGCCGACGTCGATCACGGTGTTCTTCTCCGAGAAGTATTCCGGTCCGAAGAAACGGGCGCGGCCGATGCCGGTGACGACGATGTCGGCGTTGCGCGTGACGGACGGGAGATCCTTCGTACGGCTGTGGCAGACCGTGACGGTGGAGTGTTCGTGGAGGAAGAGCATCGAGAGCGGACGGCCGAGGACCATCGAGCGGTTGACGATGACGACGTTCTTGCCCTTCAGGTCGTATCCGTAGTGTTTCAGGATCGCGATGCAGGCTTCGGGCGTGCACGGAGCGTTGCCGCTCATATCGTCGAAGAAGAGCTTCGATACGGTCTTCGGGTTCATGCAGTCGATGTCCTTTTCGGGCGCGATCGCGTCGGCCGCGGCGGAGGCGTCGATCTGTTTCGGAAGCGGACGGAACGCCAGGATGCCGTGAACGAGCGGATCGTCGTTCAGGGACTTCATCGCGGCGAGGTACTCTTCCTGAGTGCAGTCCTCGGGAAGCGCGACGACCTGGGATTCCATGCCGATCGCGTCGCAGTTCTTCAGGACGCGCGTCTCGTAGGAGAGATCGTCCGGGCGGGCGCCGACGCGAAGGATGGCGACCTTCGCGACGATGCCCTTTTCCTTGTATTCGGCGATCTTCGCGATCAGGTCTTCCTTGATCGCGTCGGCCACCGGTTTGCCTTTGAGAATTTCAGCCATTGTCGTTCCTCCGGTTTAGAAGAGGCCGCTGATCTTGCCCGTCGCGTCGACGTCGATCTTTTCGGCGGCAGGGACCTTCGGGAGACCCGGCATGGTCATGATGTCGCCGGTCAGAGCGACGATGAAGCCGGCGCCCGCGGAGACCTTGAGGTTGCGGACGGTGACGGTGAAGCCCTTCGGCGCGCCGAGGAGCGTCGGGTCGTCGGAGAAGCTGTACTGGGTCTTCGCCATGCAGATCGGGAGGTTGCCGAAGCCGAGATCCTCGAGCTGTTTGAGCTGTTTCTTCGCGTTGTCGGTGAGCTGGACGCCGTCGGCATGGTAGATCTTCGTGCAGATCGTCTCGAGTTTTTCCATGATCGACGCGTCGGCGTCATAGCTGTAGCGGAAGTCGTTCGGTTCTTCGCAGAGGCGGACGACTTCGTTGGCGAGCGCCTTGCCGCCTTCGCCGCCCTTCGCCCAGACTTCGGACAGAGCGACGTTGACGCCGAGTTCCTTGCACTGCTTTTCGACTTCGTCGAGTTCGGCCTTCGTGTCGGTCGGGAACGCGTTGATCGCGACGACGCACGGGAGTCCGTAGACGTTCTTGATGTTCGAAACGTGCTGGAGGAGGTTCGGGAGGCCCTTCTTCAGAGCGTCGAGGTTTTCGTTGTTGAGTTCCGGCTTCGGAACGCCACCGTGGTACTTCAGGGCACGGACGGTCGCGACGATGACGACGGCCGAGGGCTTGAAGCCCGCCATGCGGCACTTGATGTCGAGGAACTTCTCCGCGCCGAGGTCGGCGGCGAAGCCCGCTTCGGTCACGACGTAGTCGCCGAGCTTGAGGGCCATCTTCGTGGCGGTGATGGAGTTGCAGCCGTGGGCGATGTTCGCGAACGGGCCGCCGTGGATAAAGGCCGGGGTGTGCTCGAGCGTCTGGACGAGGTTCGGCTTCAGAGCGTCCTTGAGGAGAGCGGCCATCGCGCCTTCCGCCTTCAGATCGTGGGCGGTGACGGGCTTGCCGGCGTAGGTGTAGCCGACGATGATGCGGCCGAGGCGGGACTTGAGGTCGGGAATGTCGGAAGCGAGGCAGAGAACGGCCATGACTTCGGAAGCGACGGTGATGTCGAAGCCGTCTTCACGCGGAACGCCCTGGGCTTTTCCGCCGAGGCCGTCGACGATGTGGCGGAGCTGACGGTCGTTCATGTCGACCGCGCGTCTCCAGGTGATCTGCTTCGGGTCGATGCCGAGCGCGTTGCCCTGCTGGATGTGGTTGTCGAGCATCGCGGCGAGGAGGTTGTTCGCGGCGCCGATCGCGTGGAAGTCGCCGGTGAAGTGGAGGTTGATGTCCTCCATCGGAACGACCTGGGCATAACCGCCGCCGGCAGCGCCGCCCTTGACGCCGAACACGGGTCCGAGGGAGGGTTCACGAAGAGCAACGACGACTTTCTTGCCGATCTTGCGGAGGCCGTCGGCGAGACCGACAGACGTCGTCGTCTTGCCTTCGCCCGCGGGCGTCGGGGTGATGGCGGTGACAAGGATCAGCTTGCCGTTCTTCTTGTCCTTCCAATCGTTCAGAAGATTGTAGTCGACCTTCGCTTTGTAGCGGCCGTAGTATTCCAGATGGTCCTCCGGAACGCCGACTTCGCGCGCGACGTCACCGATGAAATTCGGCTTGTTCTCCTGTGCGATTTCGATGTCAGTCTTGATCGTAGGCATGGGTGTGTTTCCTCCGTTTTAAATAATAATGCTTTTAGAATACAAATCGTTGATCGTTTCGCATCGTGAAATGCGAGTTCACATTTTGAAACCGTTTTCATTGTATAAGATTGTGAAAATAAATGCAAGCAGTACCGCAAAAAAAGTCCCGCAAATCGCGGGACTTTTTGACTGTTTTTTGAGGGACGGTGCGCATCAGTCGCGCGCGCCGGAGCGGCCGGCCGTGAAGTAGAACGCGACGCCGATCAGCGCCCAGACGACGAGGACGATCCAGCTTTCCTTTCCCATCGCGCCCGGGGACCCCGGGATGATGAGGAGAAGAAGGATCGCGAGCGAGCAGATCGCGCCGCCGACCGGGATCCAGGACGCCATCGACGCCTTTCCGCTCTTCGCCTTCTCCTCCTTCAATACCTTCCACGTTCCGAGGCACGTATACAGATACGCGATCGCCGTCGAGCAGGAACACATGTCGACGACCCAGCCGATCGCCGTGCGGCCGAAGAACGGCGCAATCAGCGAGATGATCATCACGATGACGATCGCGGCGGACGGCGTCTGGTGTTTCGGATGGATCCTTCCGAAGACGGGCGGCAGGATCTTCGTGCGGCTCATCGAGAGGGGGAGCCGCGTCGAAGCGAGGTAGAAGCCGTTCATGCCGGTGAAGGTGCCCATGCAGATCGCGACGGCGAGGAAGATGACGCCCGCTCTTCCGATCGAGTTTTCCATCGCTTCGCCGGTCGCCCAGGTATAGCGCGCGGAGACCATCGCCTCCCACGGCCAGACCATGCCCGTGCAGAGCGTCACGATCAGGTAGATCACGCCGCCGATCACGATCGACGCGGCGACGAGCAGGAACGTCTTCTTCGAGCTGAACTTGAACTCCTCCGCGGCGTGCGGGATCGTGTCGAATCCGACGTACAGCCACGGCGCGAGCGCGACCATCGAGCCGATCGCCTTCATCGGCGAGACGCCGTCCGGGAAGCCGGGCGACAGGTTCGCCGCGGACGCGTGCGGCGAGAGTATCGTGCCGACGAGGATGAGGACGACCGAGCAGATCATCAGGCCGACCATGCCGAGCTGGAGATTGCCCGCGACCTCACCTCCGCGGTAGTTGAACACGCCGAAGACGATGATGAAGAAGAGCGAGAGGATGATCTGGGGAACGTAGACGTCCCAGCCGGCGACGGTGAACAGATAACCCTTCGTGAAAAACACGGGCGCGAGATGCTGGGCGAGGACGCCGAGCGCCGTCGCGTTCATCGAGATCAGGCTGATGAAGCAGAGCGACAGCATCCAGCCGCAGATGTAGCCGGAGCGTTTGCCGAAGATGTTGTAGGCGAACGTGAACTGGCCGCCGGCTTCGGGGAACTTTTCGACGAGGAAGCCGATGTTCTTGCCGACGAGGAGCATCGCGAGCGCGCCGATCAGGAGGCCGAGGAACACGCCCATCGGGCCGGATTTTTCGAGGAAATCGGGCGGAAGGATAAAGCAGCCGAATCCGATGATCGAGCCGAGCGCGATGGCCCAGACGTTCATCGAATTGAACGATTTCTTCAGGTTCTCATTGGGTGCGGGGGTACGGGGTTCTTCCATTGGATTTCCTTTCAGGTCAGGCGGAGCAGGCGGGTATGGAGCGGTCAGTCGCGGATGCCGGTCACGATGTCGACGACGTCGTACAGGTCCTTGACCTCGACGAAGCGGCCGCCGGTCTTGCCGGAGGGCTTATCGGAGCGGTTGATCAGGAGCGCGTCCATGCCGACCGCGTTTCCGCCGAGCACGTCGTCGCGGTAGTTGTCGCCGACGTAGACGCACTCTTCGGGTTCCACGCCGAGTTCGTCGCATCCGAGCAGGAATCCCTTCGGCTGCGGCTTCTCGCTCTCGATCTCGGACGAGACCACAATGCTGTCACAATACGGCGTAATTCCCATTTTGTCAAGCAGTTCCCGCAGGCTGAGGTCCCAGTTCGAGAAGATGCCGACCTTAACGCCCGCCTTGCGGAGCTGTCCGAGGCATTCGAGCGTTTCGGGATAGACCTTCCAGATCGACCGCGGCGGGGAGACCTTCAGCATCAGATCCTTGAATTCGTGGACCTCGATCTTGTCGATGTGGAGATACGCGAACATGATCGACGCGTAGTATTCGTAGAACGTCGATACGGGCTGGTTCAGGACGCCAGGATAGTTCTTGAAGAAGTGCTGATCGGTGAAGTGGAGCGCCTTTCCGATCTCGACGATGTCCGCGTCCACGCCGAAGTCGTGGAGGCGGTCGAGGAACGGTTCGTCAAGCGGCGGATAGATCAGCGTCATGCCGACGTCGAACATGGCGGCCTTGTACTTGTTTGCCATAGAGTTCCCTCCTTATGACTGTCATTCGATTTCAATGATATCCAACGCGTTTTCAACGTGAAAACGCAGCGTTTCGGGTGTTTCGTCCATCGGGCGGAGCAGCGCGTTGACCTCCCAGGGCTTTGCGTCCGCGGGAAGCGCGGCACGCTTCTCCCGCCACTCGGGCGCCAGAAGTTCCTCCGGTACACGGTACAGGAACTCGGCCGGGCCGCCGAGGTTCGGGCACGTATAGACCGTGCCGTTCTCCTCCGTGCGGCCGCGGAAGTGGACGTGGCCGCTGATCGCGGCCTTCACGTTCGGCTCCCGCGCGATCCGGAAGAGGCCCTCGCTGCCGAGGTAGCCGTTGAAATAGCAGAAGATCGCGTAGTTCGGGTGATCCGCGGGGACCTTGTAGGCGGGGTGGTTGATCATGTGGGTCATCAGAACGACGTCCTTGTCCGGAACGGAGCGGACGAGCGCGAGAAGCTCGTCGTTCCACCGCTTCGTCAGATCCCGGTCGTCGATCCCGCCCGTATCCGTCCAGCCGTGGGAACGCCATTCGCGTCCGCCGAACGAATACCGGAGCAGATCCTCATCGGTAAAACGCGTCCGGTCGGCGAGCGAGAAATCCCACCAGCCGATCCCGGCGACGAGGCACGTCCTCCCGGTCAGGGGAACGATGTCGTTTTGAAGGAAGCCCCTGCGGGAGCGCATCCGCCGGATCGCCTCGTCCATCGTCAGGCCCGGTTCCTCGCGGTTCCAGACGTCGTGATTGCCGAGGCAGAACCAGACGGGGATCCCGCCCTTCTCTTCCAGCCGTTCCTCGAGTTCGGCCATGAACCGGTCGGTCGTGCCGCAGTATCCGGCGACGTCGCCCGCGATCAGAAGCGCGTCGAGTCCGCGCTCTTCCGCGAGATCCGCCAGGAACTCCGCGATGCGGCTTCCGCAGGGATGCAGATCGATATGAAGATCGGAGATCGCGCCGAGACGCACGGATGATGTCCCTCCCCTCACAAAAGGAAGCCCGAAAGCTGTCTGCGGACGGCTTTCGGGCTTCGAAACGAATCGGATCAGTTTGCCTTCTCCCGGACGGCCTCCGCGGCTTCTTCCATCGCCTGGACGAAGTGGCATTT
>JAEEUO010000062.1 GCA_016286935.1 Bacillota bacterium
CCAGCCTGACGAAGGCCGCGATGTTCGGCGAGGACGCGAACTGGGGCCGCGTGCTCTGCGCGATCGGCTACAGCGGCGCCGACGTCGACGTGGCGAAGATCGACGTGGCGTTCGAATCGAAGGCGGGCAAGGTCGCCGTCTGCAAGGACGGCGCGGGCCTCCCGTTCTCCGAGGAACTCGCCGCGACGGTCCTCCACGAATCCGAGATCGATATCCTGGTCGACCTCAACGACGGCCCGTCCGGCGCGACGGCCTGGGGATGCGACCTGACGTATGACTATGTGAAGATCAACGGAGACTACAGAACGTGATGATGGATGATTTCACGAATCTGGAACGGGCCCAGGTGCTGACGCAGGCTCTTCCGTACATTCGCCGCTACAACGGCAAGGTCGTCGTCGTCAAGTACGGCGGCAACGCGATGGTCAGCGAAGAACTCCGCGAACAGGTCATGGAGGACATCGTCCTGCTCTGGCTCGTCGGCGTCAAGGTCGTCCTCGTCCACGGCGGCGGCCCGGAGATCACCGACCTGATGGCGAAACTCGGCAAAAAGGCCGAATTCGTCAACGGCCTGCGCGTGACCGACCGCGAGACAGTCGACATCGCCCAGATGGTGCTCGCCGGCAAGGTGAACAAGACGCTCGTCAAACACCTCGAACGCAAGGGAGGGACCGCGATGGGCATCTCCGGCATGGACGGCGGGCTGATCCGCGCGCGGATGAAGAATCCGGATCTGGGATACGTCGGCACGATCGAATCGATCCGCATCAAGCCGGTCCTCGATCTGCTCGAAAAGGACTACATCCCCGTGATCTCCACGCTCGGCTACGACGAGGAGGGCAATACGTACAACATCAACGGCGACACGGCCGCGGCCCGGATCGCGGGCGCTCTCAACGCGGAACGCCTCATCATGATGACCGACATCGCGGGCGTCCTCCGCGACAAGAACGATCCCGCGACGCTGATCCCCGAGCTGACCGTCGACGAGGCGAGTGAGCTGTTCGAGGAGGGCGTCATCGCGGGCGGCATGATCCCGAAGGTGGAGTGCTGCATCGAAGCGATCCGCTGCGGCGTGGAAAGCGTCGTCATCATGGACGGCCGCGTGCCGCATTCGATCCTGATGGAGATCCTGACGGACGAGGGCGCCGGAACGATGGTCGTGAAGGAAAGGAAGGCCTGACATGAACGATCTCAAAGCAATCGACAAACAGTACGTGGCCAACACCTACGCGCGGTTTCCCGTCGCGCTCCTCTCCGGAAAGGGCTCCCTCGCGTATGACGAGAACGGAAAGGAATACGTCGACCTCGGAAGCGGGATCGGCGTGACGTCGTTCGGCTTCGGCGACGACGAATGGAAAGCGGCCGTCGTCGAACAGCTGGGCAAACTGCAGCACACGTCGAACCTGTATTACACGGAGCCCTGCGTGAAGCTCGCCGAGATGCTCTGCGAGCGGACCGGAATGAAGAAGGTCTTCTTCGGCAACTCCGGCGCGGAGGCGAACGAGGGCATGATCAAGGCCGCGCGGAAATACGGCGCGGAACACAAGGGACCGGAATACTACACGATCGTCACGCTCGAGAACAGCTTCCACGGGCGGACGCTCGGAACGCTCGCCGCGACGGGCCAGGAGCACTACCACGAGCTCTTTCAGCCGCTTCCGGCGGGCTTCGTCCACGCGCCGGCGAACGATCTCGACGCGGTCAAAAAAGCCGCGATCGAAAACAAGGCGTGCGCCGTGATGATCGAATGCATCCAGGGCGAGGGCGGCGTCGTTCCGCTGACGGAGGAGTTCGTCAAAGGCGTCGCGTCGTTCTGCGCGGAAAACGACGTCCTTCTCTGCGTCGACGAGGTCCAGACCGGAAACGGCCGGACGGGACAGCTCTACGCATATATGAACTACGGCGTACAGCCCGACATCGTATCGACCGCGAAGGGAATCGCCGGCGGACTGCCGCTCGGCGCCGTGCTCTTCGGCGAGAAGACCGAGTTCACGCTCGGCGCGGGCGACCACGGTTCGACGTTCGGCGGAAATCCCGTCTCGTGCGCCGCGGCGTGCTCGATCCTCAGCCGGATCGACGACGCGCTGCTCGCGGACGTGCGGAAGAAGAGCGCGTATATCTTCGCGGAGCTCAGCGGCGCTCCGGGCGTCGAGGCCGTCACGGGCATGGGCCTGATGATCGGCGTGAAGACCGTGAAGCCGGCCGCGGACGTCGTGAAGGCGTGCATGGAAAACGGCGTCCTCTGCCTGACGGCGAAGGACAAGGTGCGGCTGCTGCCGGCCCTGAACATCCCCATGGACGTTCTCGCGAGAGCGATCGCCGTCGTGAAGGACGCGTGCGCTTAACGGCCGAAGGAGAACACCGCGATGAACACGGAACAATTCAAGGGACGCTCGTTTCTGAAACTGCTCGATTACACGCCCGACGAGATCGCGGCGCTGATCGCGTTCGCGGCCGAGCTCAAGGAAAAGAAGAAGGCGGGAGTACCGCACCGCCTCTGCGAGGGGAAGAACGTCGCGCTGATCTTTGAGAAGAACAGCACGAGAACGCGCTGCTCGTTCGAGGTCGCCGCGGCCGATCTCGGGATCCATCCCGTCTATCTCGATCCGAACTCGTCGCAGCTCGGCAAAAAGGAGAGCATCGCGGACACCGCGCGCGTGCTCGGCCGGATGTTCGACGGGATCGAATACCGCGGCTTCGGACAGGCGCGCGTGGAGGAACTCGCGAAATACGCCGGCGTACCGGTCTGGAACGGCCTGACGAACGAATTCCATCCGACCCAGATCCTCGGCGACTTCCTGACGGTCCGGGAACACTTCGGATCGCTCAAAGGGAAGAAACTCGTCTTCCTCGGCGACGCGCGCTACAACATGGGCAACTCGCTGATGGTCGGCTCCGCGAAGATGGGACTCGATTTCGTCGCGTGCGCCCCCGAGGCGTATTTCCCCGATCCGGAGCTCGTCAAAACGTGCAAAGCCGTCGCGGCGGAGACGGGCGCAAAGATCGCGTTCGAAACGGACCCGCTGAAGGCCGTTGAGGGCGCGGACGTGCTCTACACCGACGTCTGGGTCTCGATGGGCGAACCCGCGGAGGCCTGGAAACAGCGCATCGGCGACCTGCTCCCGTACCAGGTGAACGCGAAGCTGATGGAGGCGGCCGGACCGCAGGCGAAATTCATGCACTGCCTGCCGTCGTTCCACGATCTCGGAACGGAGATCGGACGCGACATCCACGCGAAATACGGTCTCGACGCGATGGAGGTGACCGACGAGGTCTTCGAAAGCCCCGCTTCGATCGTCTTCGACGAGGCGGAGAACCGCATGCACACGATCAAGGCCGTGATGGCGGCGACACTGTAAGCAGAAATGGATAAGGCATATCTCGTGCTCGAAAACGGCGCGGTCTTCGAAGGCCGTGCCATCGGCGCATCCGGGGACCGTATCGGCGAACTCGTCTTTACGACCGGGATGACCGGTTATAACGAGACGCTGACGGACCCGAGCTACGCCGGTCAGATCATCCTCCAGACGTTTCCGCTGATCGGAAACGTCGGAACGATCGAGGCGGATTTCGAGGGCTGGTGTTTCGCGCGCGGATACGTCGTCCGCGAGCTTTGCGACGCGCCGTCGAACTTCCGGAGCGGCGTTCCGCTCGACGCGTATCTGAAGCGGCGCGGGATCCCCGGGATCTGCGGGATCGACACGCGCGCCGTCACGAAAATACTCCGCGAGCAGGGAACGATGAACGCGATGATCTGCTCTGCGCCGCCGCAGGACTTCGCCGCGATCAAAGAGTACCGGATCCGCAACGTCGTCGCGGAAACGAGCGCGAAAACGGTCGAGGATCATCCCGGAGACGGCCCGCGCGTCGTTCTGATCGACTACGGCGTCAAGAAGAACATCCTCCGCTGCCTGCTCGCGAGAGGGCTTCGCGTCACCGTCGTCCCGCACGACACGTCCGCCGAAGCGATCCTCGCGATGGAACCGGACGGGATCATGCTCTCGAACGGCCCCGGCGACCCGGAGGAGAACGCCTTTGAGATCGCCCAGATCCGCAAACTCATCGGAACCGTTCCGATGTTCGGCATCTGCCTCGGCCATCAGCTCACCGCGCTCGCGATGGGCGGCCGGACGGTCAAACTCAAATACGGACACCACGGCGCGAACCAGCCCGTCACGGACGGAACGCGCTGCTTCATCACGTCCCAGAACCACAATTACGCGGTCCTTTCCGACAGCCTTTCAGGCGCCGCGGTCGAGCTGTTCCGCAACGCGAACGACGGAACGTGCGAAGGGCTCGACTACCCCGGAAAGAAGTGCTTTACGGTGCAGTTCCACTCGGAAGGCGCAGGAGGGCCGCACGATACGGAATTCCTGTTCGACCGGTTCGTGCGGATGACGGAGGAATACCATGCCGAGAGATGATTCGATCCGAACAGTGCTTGTCATCGGCTCCGGCCCGATCGTCATCGGTCAGGCGGCGGAGTTCGACTACGCGGGCGCGCAGGCGTGCCGCGTCCTTCGCGCGGAAGGGATCCGGACGGTCCTCGTCAACTCGAATCCCGCCACGATCATGACAGACAAGATCATGGCGGACGCGATCTATCTCGAGCCGCTGACGCCCGAAACGGTGCGCCGCATCATCGAAAAGGAACGGCCGGACGGCCTTCTCGCGGGACTTGGCGGCCAGACGGGCCTCACGCTCGCGATGCAGCTCAGCCGCGACGGGACGCTCGACGAGTTCGGCGTGCGGCTGCTCGGCTCCGATCTCGAGGCGATCGAACGCGCGGAGGACCGCGAACGGTTCCGCGCGACGCTCGAGGAGATGGGCCAGCCCGTCATTCCGTCCCGGACGACGGAAACGACCGAAGGGGCGCTTCTGATCGCGGACGAGATCGGCTATCCGGTCATCGTCCGGCCGGCCTATACGCTCGGCGGAACGGGCGGCGGGATCGCCGGAACGCCCGCGGAGCTACGCGCGATCGCCGCGCACGGCCTCGATCTCTCGCCGATCACCCAGATCCTCGTCGAAAAGAGCGTCGCCGGCTGGAAGGAGATCGAGTTCGAAACGATGCGCGACGCGGCGGGAAACGTCATCGCCGTCTGCTCGATGGAAAACGTCGACCCGGTCGGCATCCACACCGGCGATTCGATCGTCGTCGCGCCCGCTCTGACGCTCGCCGACAAGGAGTATCAGATGCTGCGGTCCGCGGCGCTCGCGATCATCGAAAAGCTCGGGATCGTCGGCGGCTGCAACTGCCAGTTCGCGCTCAACCCGAACAGCTTCGAATACGCCGTGATCGAGGTCAATCCGCGCGTCTCGCGTTCGTCCGCGCTCGCCTCGAAGGCGACCGGCTATCCGATCGCGAAGATCAGCACAAAGCTCGCCCTCGGCTATACGCTCGAGGAGATCAGAAACGACATCACCGGCAAGACGTGCGCCTTCTTCGAGCCGGCGCTCGATTACGTCGTCGTGAAGGTGCCGAAATGGCCGTTCGACAAGTTCCCCGACGCGAGCCGCGTCCTCGGGACCCAGATGAAGGCGACGGGCGAGGTCATGTCGATCGCGCCGACGTTCGAACAGGCGCTCCGGAAAGCCCTCCGCGGCGTCGGAAAGGAGCCGTGCGGCGGCGACTGGCGCGTGCCGGACGACCGCCGGATCTACGCGATCCTCAGGGCGCTCCGGGACGGCGTTTCCGTCGAGGAGATCCATTCGGTCACGAAGATCGACCGCTGGTTCCTCGTGAAGATGCGGAAGATGGCGCTCTCCGCGGAAGCGGATGGACCGTCCGCTTCACCCGTTCCGTACAAGATGGTCGATACGTGCGCGGCCGAGTTCGACGCCGTGACGCCGTACTTCTACGCGGGATCTCCGGGCGACGTCTGCGAGGCGCGTCCGTTCCCGCGGAGCGGAAGGCCCGTTGTGATCGTGCTCGGCTCGGGCCCGATCCGCATCGGCCAGGGGATCGAGTTCGACTACAGCTCGGTCCACTGCGTCCGGTCTTTGCGCCGGATGGGATACGACGTCGTCATGATCAACAACAACCCCGAGACGGTCTCGACCGACTACGATACGGCCGACCGCCTCTATTTCGAGCCGCTGACGCCGGAGGACGTCTGGCCGGTCATCGAGGTCGAGAAGCCGGTCGGCGTCGTCGTCGCGTTCGGCGGCCAGACGGCGATCGCTTTGACGAAATTCCTCGACGAACGCGGCGTCACGATCCTCGGAACGTCCGCGGACGGGATCGACCTCGCGGAGGACCGCGCAAGGTTCGACGCGCTGCTCGAGCGCTTCGGCATCCGCCGGCCGCGCGGGAAGGGCGTGAGAACGCTCGAAGAGGCGCTCGCCGCGGCAGAAGAGCTCGGCTATCCCGTGCTCCTCAGGCCGAGCTACGTCATCGGCGGCCAGAACATGTGCATCTCCCGCGACGCCGCGACGACCGAGCGGTATATGCGCGACATCCTCGCGGGCGGGATCGAGAACCCGGTCCTGATCGACCAGTATCTCCCCGGGATCGAGCTTGAAGTCGACGTCATCTCCGACGGCGAGGACGTCCTGATCCCCGGCATCATGGAGCACATCGAACGCGCGGGCGTCCACAGCGGCGACTCGATCGCCGTCTATCCGCCGTATAACCTCTCCGAGCGGTTCCTCGACCGCGTCACGGAGGTGTCGGAACAGCTCGCGCTCGCCCTCGGAACGAAGGGCCTCGTCAACATCCAGTACCTGATCTACGGCGACGAGCTGTACGTCATCGAGGTCAACCCGCGCGCGTCGCGGACGGTCCCGTACATCTCCAAGGTGACGGACATCCCGATGGTGGACATCGCGTCCCACGTCATGCTCGGCGAAAAACTGCGCGATCTCGGCTGCGGGACGGG
>JAEEUO010000063.1 GCA_016286935.1 Bacillota bacterium
AGAAGCTGAACCTGATCCGGCTCGACCCGCGCATCCCCGCCGGCGCAAAGGTATATTGATCCATCGTTTCAACACAGGGTTGCGGTCCGACGGCCGCACCCTTTTTTACACGGAGAAAACGCTATGACCAGAAAAGCCGTCATCGACGTCGGTTCGAACTCCGTCAAGTTCCTCGTCGGCGAGCTCGCCGCGGACGGAACGGTCCGGACGGTCGTCGACACGAACGCGGTCGTCCGGCTCGCCGAAGGCCTCGACAGGACCGGAAGGCTCGGCCGCGAAGCGATGAAGCGGAACGCCGAGGCCGTCGCGCGGTTTGCCGCGGAGGCCCGCGAACGCGGCGCGGATGAGATCGTCTGCGTCGGAACGATGGCGCTCCGGAGCGCTTCGAACGCGGAGACGTTCGCGCGGCGCGTGAAGCGGTCGTGCGGCGTCGACGTCTGCGTCCTTCCCGGCGAAGAGGAGGCGCGGCTGAGCTCCCTTGCCGTTCTGTCCGGCCTCCCGGAAAGCGACGGAGACCTCGTGATCTTCGACACCGGCGGCGGCTCGACCGAGTTCATCTACGCGCGCGGAAGAGACGTTTGGAAGCGGTTCTCCGTCAACGTCGGCTCGGTCCGCATTACGGAGAATTGCCTGAAGAGCGACCCCGTCACCGGCGAAGACGTCAAGACCGCGCTCGCACGCATCGACGCGGAATTCGCGGAAGCGGGCGTCTCGGGCGCCCCGCAGCGGATCGTCGGCATCGGCGGAAACGTGACCGCGATGGCCGCGGTGAAAGAGAAGCTCGTCGCATACGATCCGGAGCGGATCCGGGGCTTGCGGCTCACGGCGGAGGACGTCGACGTCCAGATCGCCTTGTACGCGTCCCGCACGGGCGCGGAGCGGAGAGCGATCCCCGGCCTTCCGCCGAAGCGCGCGGACATCATCCTCGCGGGCGCCTGCATCGTCCGCGTGATCCTGACCCGCCTCGGATGCGCCGAGCTGACCGTCAGCGACCGCGGCCTGCGCCACGGGCTGATGGAGGAACTGTTCAAGAAAGGCTGACCTCACGAATGTGAACCAAAAAGCGATCTTTTTGGTTCACGTTTTCGTTTTTGCAGTATACTGTGTGTGAAAACGCGAACAAGTGAGGCGATCGCAATGAACGGTGACTGGTACAAGGACCGTGTATTTTACCAGATCTGGCCGCGCAGCTTCAAGGACGGAAACGGCGACGGGATCGGCGACCTGTACGGCGTCTATGATAAACTCGATTATCTGAAGGAGCTCGGGATCGGCGGGATCTGGTTTTCGCCGTTCTACCCGTCCCCCAACGCGGATTACGGCTACGACATCTCGGATTACTATTCGATCGCGCCCGAATACGGCGACCTCGACATCTTCCGCAAGGTCCTCGACAAGGCCCACAGCCTCGACATCAAGGTCATCCTCGACCTCGTGATCAACCACACCTCCGACGAGCACGAATGGTTCCGGAAGAGCCGCGACAAGGACAGCCCCTACCGCGACTACTACTTCTGGCGGAAGGGAAAGAAGGAGGGCAGGGCGCCGAACAACTGGTCGAGCTTCTTCTCGAAGGGCGCGTGGACGTTCGATCCCGAGACGATGGAACACTACCTCCACCTCCACCACGCGAAACAGGTCGACCTCAACATGGACAACCCGGCCGTGCGCGAGGAGGTCAAGAAGATCATGCGCTTCTGGCTCGACTTCGGCGTCGACGGCTTCCGCGAGGACGTCATCACGTACATCTCGAAGCCCGCGGCGCTTCCCGACGACCTGTTCTTCCAGGCCGTCAAGGGCCTCCGGTTCTACGACTGCGGCCCGCGGATCCACGAATACCTTCAGGAATTCCGCACCGACGTCCTCGATAAATACGACTGCATGACCGTCGGCGAGGCACCGATGATCACGCCGCAGCGCGCGCTGACGTTCGTTTCGGGAAACCATCCCGACCTCAACATGGTCTTCGGCTTCCGCCACATGGAGGCGGACTGCCTGTACAAGGAGTACCTTCCGCTGCCGTTCAGCCTCAGAAAGCTCAAGCGCGCGTTCACGAGCTGGCAGAACGCCCTGAACGGGAAGGCGTGGAACGCGCTCTACCTCGAAAACCACGACCATCCGCGCGTCCTCTCGCGCTACGGCAGTGAACGGTACCACGACGAGAGCGGGAAGATGCTCGCGGCGTGCTACCTGCTCCAGAAGGGCACGCCGTTCGTCTACCAGGGCCAGGAGCTCGGCATGACGAACTTCGCGCTGCCGTCGATCGAGCAGTACGAGGACTGCGTCGCGCGGAAGCAGTACGAGAACGCGACGAAGGTCCTGCCGAAGAAGTTCGTCCTCCGGATCATCCAAAGGGCGACGCGCGACAACTCCCGCAGCCCCGTCCAGTGGACCGGCGGGAAGAACGCGGGCTTCTCGGACGCGGAGCCGTGGTTCCCGGTCAACCGGAACTATCCGTCGATCAACGCGGCGGACGAGGCGGCGGATCCGGATTCGGTGCTGAACTTCTACCGGAGGCTCATCGCGTTCCGGACGAAGAGCCGCATCGTGCGGTACGGCGACTACCGCGAGCTTTTGCCGCTCAGCCGCTCCCTGTACGTCTACGAACGGACGTGGCAGGGCGAGACGCTGCTCGTGATCTGCAGCTTTACGGAGAAGGCCGTCCGCTACCGTTTCCCGAAGGGATTCGCCGCGGAGACGGCGGAGCTTCTCTTCTGCAATTACAGGACCGCGCCGTTTGACGCGGAGACCGGAGGGACGGCACGAAGCGGCCGGAAGCCGCATTGCCCGCGGATGACGACGCGGCCGTACGAAACGAGAATCTATCGCATCACGAAACAGTGATCCCTATGAAAACAAAGACGCTTTTCCTCATCGGCGTGATGATCGTGTTTCTGATCGGTATCGTGGCGACGGTGTATCTGTCGAATGTGTTATAAAGGAGAATGCTATGGCAACGGTGAATGTGTACGAACGGTACTATAAGGCGAAGGCGGAGGCGAACGGACGGAAGCGCCACGCGGCGCTCGTCGCCCTGATCTCGGACTCGGAGGCGGGTCAGATCCGGTACGAGGCGGCGGTGAACTTCTTCCCGCACGACAGCGAGGACGATTTCGCGGTCTCGTACGACGCGTATTTCGCGAAGGAACTCTACGCGGGCAAGGGCCGCCGCTCGAAGAAACGCGAGGCGAAGCTGCTCGAGACGTTCCGCGAGGAGATCGACGCGCTCGCGGCGGAAGCGGGCGGAACGGTCTTCTGGGACGAACCGCTCCGGGACGAGCGCCGCGGGTAAAGTAGCGCCGCGGAAGGGCACGGAACGATGCGGAAAAAGCGCCGCCCGGAACGCCGCGGATATGCGCACGGAACGCGCAAAGAAGCGTAAAGAAGCGCGGGAAACGCGCGGATCGAACGAAAAAACGGAAAAGAAAAGCCCCTGCGTCCGGCGGACGCGGGGGCCTCTTTTCGTTCCGATCTTATTTTGCCTTGCCGAGCTCGATCGTCCGCTGGTACGCGGCGTCGACGGCGGCGAGGACGGCGCTCCGGGCGCCGTATTCCTCAAGCGCGACGACGCCTTCGATCGTCGAACCGGCGGGGGAGCAGACGGCGGCGCGGAGCTGGGCGGGATCGCGGCCCGTCTGGAGCGCCAGCTTCGACGTGCCGACGAACGTCTGGAGCGCGAGGAGGCGCGATTTGTCGCGCGGAAGCCCTGCGCGGACACCCGCGTCGATCATCGCCTCGATGAGAAGGCAGACGAACGCGGGACCGCAGCCCGAGATCGCCGAACCGGCGTCGATCTTCTCCTCGGGCAACTTCATCAGGACGCCCGCGGGACGGAGCAGATCGTAGAACAGGCTCTCCTCCTCCTCCGTGACGCGCGGATCGCAGCAGTACAGGATCACGCCTTCGCCGACGGCTGCCGGGGTGTTCGGCATGATGCGGATCACGCGGGCGCCGCCGAGGAGCTCGGAGACGGCCGAAACGGTCATGCCGGCCGCCATGGAGACGACGACGGGCGAATCCTTCCGCGCGAGAAGCGTTTCGCGGATCTCGTCCGCGGCGTTCGTCATGACCTGGGGCTTGACGCCGAGGAAGAGGAAGCGGCTCTTTTCGGCCGCCTCGACCGCCGTGCAGTCGGTGCAGCCGTACGCCTTTTTGAGCTGGGCGAGCTTTTCGGAATGGTGGTCGGCGATGAAGACGTTCGAACCGCCGATGCTCTTCGCCGCGACGGACGCGAGCGTTCCGCCCATATTGCCGCAGCCGATGAAACCTGCTTTGAACATTTCAGAACCTCCTGTTACCGGATCTGGCCGGTTCCGCGGATGATGTATTTATACGTGTTGAGCTCCTCGAGCCCCATCGGCCCGCGCGCGTGGAGTTTCTGGGTCGAGATGCCCATCTCGCAGCCGAGGCCGAATTCGCCGCCGTCGGTGAAGCGCGTCGAGCAGTTCACGTAGACGGCCGCCGAATCGACGGAGGACGTGAACTTCGCGGCGTTCGCGTCGTTTTCGGTGAGGATCGCGTCGCTGTGGCCGGTGGAGTGGGCCGCGATGTGGGCGATCGCCTCCTCCACGCCGTCGACGATCTTGACGGCAAGGATGTAATCGAGGAATTCGGTGTCGAAATCGTCCGGACCGGCGTGCGTTCCGTCGATGATCTTCGCCGCGCGTTCATCGAGCCGGAGCTCGACGGGCGTCACGCCCTTCGCGGCGCGCTCCGTCACGAGGCGCTCCCGGAGGCGCGGCAGGAATTCCGCCGCGACGTCGCGGTGGACGAGCAGAACCTCCTCCGCGTTGCAGACCGACGGGCGGCTCGTCTTCGCGTTTTCGATGATCGCGAGCGCCTGTTCGAGGTCGGCGGACGCGTCGACGTAGACGTGGCAGATGCCCGTGCCCGTTTCGATGCAGGGCACCTTCGCGTTGTCCTTGCACCGGCGGATCAGGTTCGCGCCGCCGCGCGGGATCAGGAGATCGATCAGGCCGACGGCCCGCATCAGCTCATCGGCGCTGCGGTGGTCCGTGTCTTCGATGAAGCCGACGAGCGCGCCCGGAAGGCCCGCGTCTTCGAGGCCGAGCCGGATCGCGCGGACGATCGCCTCGTTCGAGCGGAACGCTTCCCGCCCGCCGCGGAGGACGACCGCGTTCCCCGATTTCAGGGCGAGGCAGGCGGCGTCGGACGTGACGTTCGGGCGGCTTTCGTAGATGATCGCGACGACGCCGAGCGGAACGGACGTCTTTTCGATGACGAGGCCGTTCGGCCGCTCCACGCGGCGGATGACGCGCCCTTCCGGGTCGGGGAGCGCCGCGACGTCGCAGACGCCGTCGGCCATTCCGCGGATCCGCTGGGTCGTCAGCGTCAGCCGGTCGATCATGACGTCGCCGTATTTCTCGCGGGCGGCCTCCACGTCGAGCCGGTTCGCGGCGAGGATCGCCTCCTCCTCCGAGACGAGCCGGTCGGCGATCTTAAGGAGCGCCGTGTTCTTCCGGTCCTTCGAAGCGGCCAGCGCGGGAAGCGCCGCGCGCGTTTCGACGAGGATATCGTGGGTCGCTTTCATATCATTTCCTCCCGATGAAACGGGTGCCGACCGGCTTGCCGTCGAGCACGTCGTACAGGATCGCGGGATCCGCGCCGTTCGCGATCATCATGTCGATGCCCGCGTCCATGCAGATCCGCGCAGCGGTCAGTTTCGTCGCCATGCCGCCCGTCGAGAGCGCCGTTCCGCCGCCGCCCGCGCTTTCGATCATCGCGGGGGTGATCGCGCGGACTTCGGAGAGGAGCGTCGCGTCGGGGAACCGGCGCGGGTCCTTCGTATAGAGGCCGTCGATGTCGGTCAGGATGATCAGAAGGTCGGCGTCCGCGCACGTCGCGACCGTCGCGGCGAGCGTGTCGTTGTCGCCGACGGCGATCTCGTCCGTCGCGACCGAGTCGTTCTCGTTGATGACCGGGAGGACGTCGAGCTCGAGCAGACGGTCGAGCGTGTTCGAGAAGTTCGTCCGCCGCGTGTCGTCGCGGAGGTCTTCGCCGGTCAGAAGGATCTGGGCGACGTTGTGGTTGTATTCGGAGAACAGCTTGTCGTAGACGTACATCAGCTCGCACTGTCCGACGGCGGCCGCGGCCTGCTTCGTCGGCATGTCGGCCGGCTTTTCGCGCAGATTGAGCTTCCCGACGCCCATGCCGATCGCGCCCGAAGAGACGAGCACGAGTTCGTGGCCGGCGTTTTTGACGTCGCTCAGGACTTCGCAGAGTTTGCCGACGCGGCGGATGTCCATGTGGCCGGTCGCGTGCGTCAATGTGGACGTTCCGACTTTGACGATGATGCGCATAGCGATTCTCCTGTCTGAATGATCATACCTGTAATAAATTAACTATACCCGTTTCGGCGGAAAACGGTCAAGGGGGTTTGCTTCATTTCTCCTGTATACACGCGCCTCAGCGCCAAAAAAGCGCAAAAAAACGGCCGCTCCGCGAAGATGCGGCGGCCGTCTCCCGGCGCGGCGGGCGCGTCAGTTGATGTTCTGTTTGTACCGTTTGATCTTGCCGGTCGTCGTCTTCTCCATCGGCTCGTCCGTCAGATAGCGGCGGTAGATGCGCTTGTAGTGGGGAAGCGACTCGTTGATCGCCTCGATGTCGGCGAGGACGGCGGCTTCGACCGCCTCGTCCGTCTCCGCGCCGCGCGTCTCCGCGAGGCGCGCCCTGTCGACGACGAGCTTCACGGCCAGAACGAGGTCCTTCGCGTCGCCGTCCCGTTCGCGCGCTTCGCCGAAGACGAGGCATTCCGTGACGTACGGAAGGTTTCCGACGAGCAGCTCGATCTCCTCGGGGTAGATGTTCTTTCCGTTCTTGAGGACGAT
>JAEEUO010000064.1 GCA_016286935.1 Bacillota bacterium
CATGAACGCTGCGTACCTCGGCCGGAAGGCGCTCGCGCTCTTCACCGTCTCCGACGAGCTCGCGACCGGAAAGCGCGCGTCCGTCGAGCAGCGCGAGAAGGGCTTTACGAACATGATCGAGATCGGCCTCGAGGCCGCGTTCTCGCTGTAAACCGAAAGGAACTGAAATGACCCTCAACGAAGCACTCGAAAAGCTCAAGGCGCTTGAGCTGAAACAGTACGCCTTCAACTTCGCGATGAGCTCGATCAGCCTCGACGCCGTGACCGTCGCGCCGAAGGACACCGCCCCCGGCCGCGGCAAGGCGCTCGGCATCCTCTCCGAGGAGGACTACAAGATCCTCGCGAATCCGGAGACGGGCGAGCTCCTCGCGTTCCTCGATGAGGAGCGGAAGAAGGGGAACCTGCCCGCCCAGGAAGCGCGCGAGGTCGAGCTCCTGAAGCGCGACTACGACCAGATGAGCCGCATCCCGATGGACGAATACGTCGCCTACCAGGTCCTCCTGAACGACGCCGACGACGCGTGGCACAAAGCGAAGGACGCGTCCGATTTCGCGATGTTCGAGCCGTATCTCGAGAAGATCGTCGCCTACAACATCAAATTCGCGGGCTACTACGATCCGGAGAAGGCGCCGTATGACGCGCTCCTCAACGAATTCGAGCGCGGCGCGACGATGGAGATGCTCGACGCCTACTTCGCGGAACTCCGGAATGAGATCGTTCCGCTCCTGAAGGCGACGCGCGAGAAACCCCAGGTCCGCTGCGACTTCACGAGCCGCCCGTGCGCGATCCCGAAGCAACGCGAGCTGTCCGAATACGTGATGGGCCTGATGGGCCTCGGCAAGGACCACGTCGCGATCGGCGAGACCGAACATCCCTTCACGCTCCACTTCAACAAAAACGACGTCCGCATCACGACCCACTACTTCGAGAACGCGATGGTGAGCTCGATGTTCAGCGTGATCCACGAAGGCGGCCACGCGCTCTACGAACGCGGCGTCGACGACTGCTACCTCTACACGCGCCTCGCGTCGGGCGTCTCGATGGGCGTCCACGAATCCCAGTCGCGGTTCTACGAGAACATCGTTGGCCGGTCGCGCGCGTTTACGGGCTTCCTGTTCCCGAAGCTCGTCGAGCTCTTCCCCGAGGCGATGGAAGGCGTGACGCCCGAAGAGTTCTACAAGGCCGTGAACATGGCCGAACCGTCGCTGATCCGCACCGAAGCCGACGAACTCACGTACTCGCTCCACGTCATGGTCCGCTACGAGATCGAGAAGCAGCTCATCGGCGGAACGCTCGCGGTGAAGGACGTCCCCGCGACGTGGAACCGTCTCTACAAGGAATACCTCGGCGTCGACGTGCCGGACGACAAGCACGGCTGCTTACAGGATTCCCACTGGTCCGGCGGCGCGTTCGGCTACTTCCCGTCGTACTCGCTCGGATCCGCCTACGGCGCCCAGCTCCTCCGCGTGATGGAGAAGGACTTCGACGTCTGGGGCGAGGTGGCGAAGGGGAATCTCGCGCCCGTCACCGAATGGCTCCGCGAACGCATCCACCGCTACGGCTGCCTCTACAACCCGACGCCTCTGATGGAACAGGCGTGGGGCGGGAAATTCGACCCGACGGCCTATACCGAATACCTGAAACAAAAATACACCGACATATACGATCTCTAAGGAGGAACCCAAATGAAGATTCTCGTCATCAACGCCGGCAGCTCCTCGATGAAGTACCAGCTCATCGACATGGACACCGAGCAGTTCATCGCAAAGGGCAACTGCGAGCGCATCGGCGCCGGCAACGGCATCGTCAGCTACAAAACGGCGGACGGCTATTCGACCGAACAGGACATCGATCTGCCCGACCACACCGCCGCGTTCCGCGCGGTCATGAATTTCCTGACGACCGGCGACCACAAAGTCATCAGCGACTTCTCGGAGATCGCCGCGATCGGCCACCGCTTCGCCCACGGCGGACCGACGTTCGTCGCGCCCGCTCTGATCGATGACGACACGCTCCGCGAGATCGACAAGACGACGCCGCTGATGCCGCTCCACACCCCGGCCCAGATCAAGGCCGTCCGCGCGGCCCAGGCCGTCTTCGGCAGAGAAAAGCCGATGGTCGGCGTGTTCGACACGTCGTTCATCACCTCCTCCGCGCCCGAATACGCCTACCGCTACGCGATCCCGTATGAATACGGCGACAAGTACGGCATCCGCAAATACGGCTTCCACGGAACGTCCCACCGCTTCGTTTCCCTCCGCATCAACGAGATCCTCGGCCGTAACGACATGAAGGTCGTCATCTGCCACCTCGGCAACGGCTCCTCGATCTCCGCGGTCCAGTCCGGAAGGGGAATCGACGAGTCCCTCGGCCTCTCCGGCAACGGCGGCATCATGATGGGCACCCGCTCCGGCGCGATCGACGCCGCGATCCCCGGCACCCTGATGAAGAACCTCGGCCTGACGATCACCGAAGTGACGGAGCTTCTCAACAAGAAGTCCGGCCTCCTCGGCGTTTCGGGCGTCTCCTCCGACATGCGCGACATCCACAAAGCGGCCGAAGAGGGCAACGCGCGCGCGAAGCTCGCGATCCAGATGCTGACCTACCAGATCAAGAAATGCATCGGCGAATACGCGGCGGCGCTCGGCGGCCTCGACTGCGTCTGCTTCACCGGCGGCATCGGCGAGAACGACTGGATCGTCCGCGAAAAGTCTTGCGAGGGCCTCGAATTCCTCGGCATCGACTTCGACTCCGACAAGAACCGGAACTTCCGCGGCGAAGGCTGCATGACGAAGCCGGGCTCGAAGGTCCAGGTCTGGGTCATCCCGACGAACGAGGAGCTCCTCATCGCGCGCGACACCCGCGACCTCGTGTTCGGAGCGAAATAAGGGCGGGAAACGCCGGTAACCCGAACGGCGATTGCGGAAACACAGGAAATTGTGTACAATTACGGGAAAGGTATTTTCCGACAGGTTCAGATACGATGCAATTTGATCTCGAACAATTTCAGAACGGGACGATGACGGACGCGTGGAACGTCTTCGGCGCCCATCCCGCGGAAAAGGACGGCGTAAAGGGGACGGAATTCACCGTCTGGGCGCCGTTCGCGCGCGGCGTGAACGTCATCGGCTCCTTCTCGAACTGGGACATCTTCGGACACCCGATGACCCACGTCGCGGGCGGCGTCTGGTCGTGCTTCGTTCCGGGCGCGAACCCCGGCGATTCGTACAAGTACTTCGTGACGAGCCCCGACGGCGAGGGCCTCTACAAGGCCGACCCGTACGCGTTTTTCGCGGAGGTGCGGCCGGAAACGGCGTCGCGCATCTTCGATCTCTCCGGCTACGGCTGGGGCGACCGCGAATGGATGCGGAAACGCCGCGAGAAGGGCCACCTCAACCGCCCGATGAACATCTACGAGGTCCATCTCGGCTCGTGGCGGCGGAACGAAGACGGCTCGTACTATTCGTACTCCAAACTCGCCGACGAGCTGATCCCGTACGCGGCCGATATGGGCTATACCCATCTCGAGCTCATGCCGGTGATGGAGCATCCCTTCGACGGCTCCTGGGGCTACCAGATCACGGGCTACTACGCGCCGACGTCGCGCTACGGCAATCCCCACGACTTCATGAACTTCGTCGACCGCTGCCATCAGGCCGGTATCGGCGTCATCCTCGACTGGGTGCCCGGCCATCTCTGCCGCGACGCCCACGGCCTCTACCGCTTCAACGGCCAAAAACTCTACGAGGACGCCGACCATCCCCAGTGGGGCACGTCCAAATTCGACTACGGCCGCGGCGAGGTGCGGAGCTTCCTGACCTCGAACGCGCTCTACTGGATCGAGATGTTCCACGCCGACGGCATCCGCGTCGACGGCGTGACGTCGATGCTCTATCTGAACTTCGGGATCGACGATCCAGCCCAGAAGCGCTTCAACGAAAAGGGGACCGAGGAGGACCTCGAGGCGATCAAATTCATCCAGGGCCTCAATACGACCGTAGGCAGGCTCCACCCCGACGTGATGATGATCGCGGAGGAATCGACGGCGTGGCCGCTCGTGACGTACCCGCCGTCCGACGGCGGCCTCGGCTTCCACTACAAGTGGGATATGGGCTGGATGCACGACACGCTCGACTATATGAAGTGCGACTTCCCGTTCCGTCCCGGCGCCCACCACCTCCTCACGTTCTCGATCATGTACGCGTTCAACGAGAACTTCGTCTGCGCGCTCTCCCACGACGAGGTCGTCCACGGCAAGTGCTCGCTGATCCGGCGGATGCCGGGCGATTACTGGCGCCAGTTCGCCGGCATGCGCGCGCTCGCGCTCTACCAGATCGCCCACCCCGGCGCGAAGCTGAACTTCATGGGCGCGGAGATCGCCGAGTTCATCGAATGGCGCTATTACGAAGGCCTTGAGTGGTTCCTGCTCGGCTACGAAAAGCACCGCGAATACCACGACTTCGTCCGCGCCGTGAACCGCCTCTACAAAAACGAGAAGGCGTTCTGGCAGCGCCAGTACGTGTCCGAAGGATACGAATGGCTCGACGCCGACGACAACACCCAGTCGACGATCCTCTTCGTCCGCCACGGAAACCACGCGACCGACGATCTGACCGTCCTCATCAACTTCGTGCCGGAGGTCTACGACGAATTCCGCATCGGCGTCGCGAAGCCGGGCCTCTACGAGGAGATCTTCAACTCGGACGACGCGGCGTTCGGCGGCTCCGGACGGACGAACCCGGGTCCGATCCGCGCCGAAAAGATCCCGTTCCACGGCAAGCCGTACTCGATCGCGGTCAAGACGCCGCCGATCGGGGGCGCGGTCTTCAAACACATGAAATAATCCGATATCACTCTTTGGAAGGGCAAGTATTATATGACGATTTTTAAGGACAAAAACGATTTCATCAAACAGCTCGAAGAACAGGCGATGACGACGTTCGGCCGCGACTTCCGCTCCTGCGGCGCCCAGGACCGCTACTACGTCCTCGCCTCCCTCATCGAATCCAAGACGCTGATCCTCCGGACGGCGACCGAAAAGAAGGCGCAGATCCTGAAAGCGAAGAAGGTCTTCTACTTCTCGATGGAATTCCTGCTCGGCCGCCTGCTCGACAACTATCTGATCAACTTCGGCGTGCGCGACATCGTCGCGGAGGGCCTTGCGGACTACAACGAGACCGTCGAGAACCTCTGCGAGCGCGAACACGATCCGGGCCTCGGAAACGGCGGCCTCGGCCGTCTCGCCGCGTGCTTCATCGACTCGCTCGCGAGCCTCGGCTACAGCGGCCACGGCAACGGCATCCGCTACCGCTACGGCCTCTTCCGCCAGGAGATCGAGGGCGGCCGCCAGGTCGAAAAGGCCGACAGCTGGCTCGAATTCGGCTATCCGTGGGAGCGGAGACGCCCCGAGGACGCCGTCATCGTCCGCTACGGCGGCCACGTCGAGCGCGACTACACCGAGGCGGAGCCGAAGTTTCGCTGGGTCGGCGGCGAGCTCGTCCGCGCGGTGCCGTACGACGTGCCGATCCTCGGCTACGGCGGCGACACGGCGAACACGCTCCGGCTCTGGTCGGCCGAGCCGTATGAGGAGATCTTCGACATCGACGCCTTCAACCGCGGCGATTACGCGCTTGCCCAGAAACACCGCGCGGACATCGAGGCGATCACGGCGATCCTCTATCCGAACGACAACGGCTACCGCGGCAAGGTCCTCCGCGTGAAACAGGAGTACCTGTTCGTCGCGGCCGGCATCCGCACGATCCTCCGCTCGTTCCGCAAGAAATACTCGAGCGACTTCCGCGACCTCCCCGATTACGTCGCGATCCATACGAACGACACCCACCCCGCGCTCTGCGCGCCCGAACTGATGCGCATCCTCGTCGACGAGGAGGGCTTCTCGTGGGATGAGGCGTGGGACGTCGTTACGAAGACGATCTCCTACACGAACCACACAATTCTCCCCGAGGCGCTCGAAAAGTGGCCGATCGAGATGATCCGCGAGCTCCTGCCGCGCGTGTACGATTTCATCGAAGAGATCGACCGCCGCTACTGCGAGCAGTTCCGGAAGGACCACCCCGGCCGCAACGATCTCCTGAAGGAGACGGCGATCCTGTGGGACGGCGAAGTCCGGATGGCGAACCTGTCCGTGATCGCGGGCCATTCCGTCAACGGCGTCGCGCCGCTCCACACCGAGATCCTGAAGAAGAGCGTCCTCCACGCGTTCGAGGAAACGATGCCCGGCCGGATCAACAACAAGACGAACGGCGTGACCCACCGCCGCTTCCTCGCCGAGTCGAACCCCGATCTCGCGAAGCTGATCACCGAGACGATCGGCGACGGCTGGATGAAGGATCCGGAAAAGCTCGAGGAACTCCTCAAGTACGCGGACGATCCCGCGTTCGGCGAGAAGATCCGTGCCGCGAAGCGCGCGAACAAGATCCGCCTCGCCGCCTACGTCCAGCGCGCGACGGGCGAAACGATCGATCCCGATACGATCCTCGACGTTCAGGTCAAGCGCTTCCACGCCTACAAGCGCCAGCTCCTCAACATCTTCAAGATCATGGACCTCTACGAACGGATCGTCGCGGATCCGTCGTTCGAGCCCGTCCCGACGACGTTCCTCTTCGCGGGGAAGGCGGCCCAGGGATACGATTTCGCGAAGGATACGATCCGGCTGATCCATTCCGTCGCGGACGTCGTGAACAGGGACCCGCGCGCGAGAAACCTGATCAAGGTCATCTTCGTCCCGAACTATGCCGTCT
>JAEEUO010000065.1 GCA_016286935.1 Bacillota bacterium
GAGCGTGTGGAGGATATAGTCCTGTACGGGCTTATAGTCCTTCATGATGATCTTGACCTCGACGATGTGGGACGCAAGGCCGAAGACGATCGCGTCGATGATCTTCGTCAGGACGACCTGGGAGATCAGCGCGTACAGGGCGATGTTCACGCCGTAGAAGAAGCCGGACGCGATGATGATCGATCCGTCGATCACGAGCAGGACCTTCGACACGGCCGCCGTCTTGAAGATCTTCTTGCGGAGCATCTTCGCGATCGCGTCGGACGCGCAGAGCGAATAGCCGCGCGACAGGATCAGGCCCGAGCAGAGGCCGCTCGCCACGCCGTGGAACATCGCCGCGAGGAACAGGTCCTTCTCCTCGAGAAGCTGGAAGTGGACGAACTTCTCCACGACGATCGTCACGGCCGGATACAGCACCGCGAGGAGCGCGAGCTTGCGGAATTCCGCCTTGCCGAGCACGATCCCGACGACGATCAGCGTCAGGATCGACAGCGCCGCGAACGTGACGGAGTAGTCGAGGCCGGGGAAGATCGCCTGGAGGATGCGCGAAAGGCCCGAAAGACCGCCGGCGGAGAGGCCGTTCGGGACCATGATCGTCACCGAACCGAGCGCACCGCAAAAACACCCCGCAAGAATGAAGAGGAGGTCGACGATCCGTTTTTTATAGTTGTGCTTTGTATTTTCGGTGGTGTTGTTCTGTTCCATTTTCGATCGGTCGTTTGCGCGGGCTATTTATTTTGTGTGCAAACAATCGTAATTGTACTTCCGTTTCCGAAAATGTCAACACCCTTTATTGTTACAGTTTCGATACGGTCCGCGAGCGTCTCGTACGAGAGTTCGAGATGTTTTCCCTCGCGGCAGAACCAGACGCGCGGCGCGTAGCCTTCCGGCGCCGTACCGTCCGCCGGAGACGCGTCCCCCACCGACTTCCAGTCCGCCGACCAGAAGTCGATCAGCGCGAGGGAGTCCTTCTTGATGACGCTCCGGATCGTCGGGAGATACTTCTCCTCGACCGGTATGTTGCGGAGGGACGCCGGCTCATATCCGGTCAGGCGGATCCGGAGGCACTTCCGGTCGGCCAGCGGCAGGTCCTCGAGCGTCACGTCGGCGCGGAGAACGCCCTGTTCCTTCTTGCTCTCGGCCTCCTTCTTCGTCTCGAGGAAGTCGTACGCGGCGCCGAGCGTCACGAGGCGTTTGTGCGTGTTGATCGCGGCAAGGCGTCCGACGTCGCAGGCGATCCACCGCCGCCCCATCGTCTCCGCCGCCGCCGGCATCGTGCCGGAGCCGCAGTAAAAATCGCAGACGATATCTCCCTCGCGCGTGCAGCTTTCGAGGATCGTCCGCATCAAACTCTCGGGCTTCTGGGTCGCGTAGCCGGTCCGTTCGGCCGACGTCCGCCCGACCATGTCGATCGTCCAGACGTCCTTCTTGTTGACCATCGTGTACCAGCCCGTCTCATCGCGGAACTCCTTCACGCCCTTGAAGCGGTACGGCTTGTAGCCGCGGTTGTAGGAGACCTCCTGCTGGGCCTTGAAGTAATATTTCGGGCTCTTCGCGTAAAAGAGCAGATTGTCGTGTTTCTTCGCGAACGACCGCTTCGTCGCGCCGCCGGATTTGTACGTCCAGATGACCTCGTTGACGAAGTTCTTTTCGCCGAAGATCTCGTCGAGCAGGACGCGGACGTAATGGGTCGCGTGGTGGTCGAGATGGACCCAGACGCAGCCCTCGTCCGACAGGAGCTCGCGGATCAGGATCAGCCGCGCCGCGAGCGCCGTCAGGTATTCCTCCATCCCGTTCTCCCACGTGTCCTTGTAGGCCGGCTGCTTCATCGCGGGGACTTTGATGCCGTCCTTCACGGACAGCTTGATCTCCGCGCCGTAATCGGCCTTCGAGAAGAACGGCGGATCGAGATAGACGAGCTGGACCGTTCCCGCCATCCCCCGCTCTGCGAGGAGCCACGCGATGAAATCGATGTTGTCGCCGAGCGCGAGCATGTTGCGGGCCGGCTCCTCCGCGTTCCCCTCCGCGGCCTTCGCGGTTCCGCGGATGATCTCGCGGCGGACGAACGGAACGGCCGGCGACGATTTCTTCCGTTCCGCCAGCTTCGTCGCGCGTTCCAGGATGATCGGCAGCCGGTTAATGATTCCCATGGTGTTTTCCTCCGAGAAGGACCGGGATCAGGTCCTCACGCCCCGCTTCGCGCAGGGCTTCCAGAACGAGTTTGCGGTTTTCGGGTTTGTTGAAGTGGAGCAGCGCGCGCTGGAGATGCTTCCGGTGGAGATCCTTTTCGACGTAGACCGCGCGGCCCGTCAAAGGATCGGTCCCGGTGTAGTACATCGCCGTCGCGAGCGTGCCGGGCGTCGGGTAGAAGTCCTGGACCTGGTCCGGAACGAATCCCGTTTTATGGAGATACTCCGCGACGGTGACGGCGTCCTTCAGCGTCGCGCCGGGATGGCTCGAGATGAGGTACGGGATCAGATACTGTTTTTTGCCGAGCTCCTCGTTGATCTCCCGGTACTCCTTCGTGAACGCGTCGAAGACCTTCGCGGGGGCCTTGCGCATGCAGGCGAGGACGGGCGGCGCGATGTGCTCCGGGGCGACCTTGAGCGTCCCCGAGATGTGGTGTTCGCAGAGCTCGCGGAAGAACGTCCGGTCCGGGTCGGCCATCAGGTAGTCGAAGCGGATCCCGGAGCGCACGAACACCTTCTTCACCTTCGGAAGGCCGCGGACGGCGCGGAGGATCGCCAGGTATTCGGAGTGGTCGATCTTCATGTTCTTGCACGGCGCGGGGTACATGCAGTCGCGGTCGCGGCAGACGCCGTACTTCTTCTGTTTTTCGCAGGCCGGTCCGTGGAAGTTCGCGGTCGGTCCGCCGATGTCGTGGATGTAGCCCTTGAAGTTCTTCTTTTCGGTCAGCTTCTTCGCCTCGCGCACGATCGATTCCTTCGAGCGCCCGCGGACGGCGCGGCCCTGGTGGTACGTCAGCGCGCAGAACGCGCAGCCGCCGAAGCAGCCGCGGTTCGCGGTGATCGAAAACTCCACCTCGCGGATCGCGGGAACGCCGCCGTCCTTTACGTACATCGGGTGGTACGTCCCCTCGTAGGGGAGTTCGTAGACGTCGTCGAGCTCGTCCGGCTCGAGCGGCGGCTGGGGGACGTTCTGGATCACGGCGATCCCGCGGGCGGGAACCGGTCCTCCGTCCGCGTCCCGTTTCGCGGGGACCGTCTCGTAGAACTCCGCGAGCGGCTTTCCGCTGATCGAATCGTTGTTGTAATACTGGAGGCGGAACGATTCCGCGTAGGCGGACTTATCCGTCGAGACGGCGTTCCACGGCGGAAGGACGACGCCATCCGGTCCGAGCAGGTCCGGGAGATCGGCCTCCGTCACGTTCGTCGCCCGGTAGCACGTTCCGGGGATCCACGTCACGTCGCGCACCGAAAGGCCCGACGCGAGCGCGTCCGCGATCTCGACGACCGACCGTTCGCCCATGCCGTACATCAGGAGGTCGGCCTTCGTGTCGAGCAGGATCGAGCGCCGCACGCGGTCGTCCCAGTAGTCGTAGTGGGCAAGCCGGCGAAGAGACGCCTCGAGGCCGCCGATCATCACGGGGACGTCCTTGTACGCCTCGCGGATCCGCTGGCAGTAGACGATCAGCGCGCGGTCGGGGCGGCGTCCCGCCTGTCCGCCGGGGGAGTAGACGTCCTCGCGGCGGCGCTTTTTGTTGACCGAGAAGTGGTTGACCATCGAGTCGACGTTGCCGCTGTTGACGAGGAAGCCGAGGCGCGGCCGGCCGAAGCGCCTGAAATCGTCGGCGGAGCGCCAGTCGGGCTGCGCGAGGATCGCGACGCGGTAGCCGCGGGATTCGAGGACGCGGGAAATGATGGCCGTTCCGAACGTGGAATGGTCGACGTAGGCGTCGCCGGTCACGAGAACGAAATCCGCCTCGTCCCAGCCGCGCGCGGCCATCTCTTCAGCTGTTACTGGCAGAAAGGGCATATTACTCCTACAGCATTTCCAGCAGGGTTTGACGGAACGTCTCGCGATCGCAGGTCGTCACGTTGGGACGGGCGGACTCACCGCCCTCGACGAGGATGAAGAGCTGATCCGGGTACTGGGCGGCGGCCTGGTCGAGCGGGAAGGCCATGGCCTCCCCGAGGGCGACGACGACGTCCGAGCCGCCGCCGCTCGCGATCGTCAGAAGGAACGGCGTATAGGAGTCGACGTCCGTCGTCTCCTGGGTATAGAACGTCAGATCCTCCTCATCCGCGAGCTTTTCAAGCTCCGCCAGAACGGCGTCGTCGAGGCTCCGTTCGGCCTTTTTGGCGACCTCGAGGAGAACGTAGCAGACGCGCCCCGTTCCCGCCTTCGGTTCCGCCACGAAAAGATCGGCACCCGACTGATCGGGTGCGTCTCCCGTCTTTGCGCAGGCCGCAAAGGAGAGGAGCAGTGCGATACAGAGGAATGCCGATACGATCTTTCGCATATGGATGTCCCGCCGCCGGCGGGCAGGCCGCTTACGCGGGGTTGTTCAGGATCTCGTAGCCCTTGATCGCGTCGCCGAGTTCGGCCGGATCCGCGGAAAGGCTGACGTAGAAGTCGAGTTCGTGAGCCTTCGAAATCTTGTCGAGCATCGAGAGGAAGCCTCCGATGTCCTTGAGTCCGATGTTCGAATACTTGAGGATCGAGTCGATGAAGATCGCCTCGAGGTCGTGGTCGGAGGAGATGATGCCGTAGATGAAGCCGATGTATTCATCGACGTTGTTTACGAACTCGTAGTCCTCCATCGACACGACGCGGATGCGGTATTTCAGGTCGTACATCAGCCGATGGTCCTTGTTGATGAAGACGATCGAGCCGTCGCTCGTCTGGACCAGATCGTTTGCCAGATCGACCATTGCTTTCGTTTTGCCGGAGCCTTTGTGGCCCACCATTAATTTAACCATTGGGATCACCTCCTGACCTTGAGTGAACTCATCTGTTATCTACAGTATATCGTATAGTCCGCCGTTCGGGCAAGCGGAGACGGCGTTTTTCCCGTCGCCTCCGCGAAACTTTTCGCTTACCGTGCGCGGACGCGCTTCAGGCGCGCGAAGCGCGGGATGCCGGAGCGCATATCGACGGACGTCTCGCCCTGGATGAGCGGGCGCACGTACTCCACGAAATCGTAGAACACGCCGTTTCCGGCCTCGTTGATCCATTCGAGCGGCATCTTTTTCTCATAGTTCGCGACGGACGCGAGGTCGAAGAGCTCCGTCTTGCACGTATACCCGTTCGAACGGTCGCAGACGAATCCGACCATCTTGTCCGTCTCGCCCGCGATCATCGCCTGGACGGCCGTGCGGCCGGCGAGGATCGCTTCCTGGATGTCGGTGCGCGACGCGAGATGGGCGGCGCAGCGCTGGAGGAGCGAGAACTCGATGGCGCGCGTCTTCACGTTCAGTTTTTTGTGGACGACGTCGGCGAGCTTCGCGGCGAGGCCGCCGAGCTGGGCGTGGCCGAAGCCGTCCGTCGCGGACGTTTCCGCCTCGGAGACGAAGCGGCCGTCGGCGTAGTGGATGCCCTCGGAGACGCAGACGATGCAGTCGCCCTTCTCCTCATAGCACTTCGCGACGTCGTTCAGGAACCGGTCCATGTCGAAATCGCGCTCCGGGAGATAGATCAGGTCGACGCAGGGCTCCTCGGAATTCGCGAGCGCCGCGGCGGCCGTCAGCCAGCCGGCGTGGCGTCCCATGCACTCCACGATCGAAACGACGCCGGATTCGTAGACCATCGTATCGCGCGCGACCTCCATGATCGACGTCGCGATGTACTTGGCCGCGGAGCCGTAGCCGGGGCAGTGGTCGGTGCCGAAGAGGTCGTTGTCGATCGTCTTCGGAACGCCCATGATGCGGCAGTCGTAGCCGACCTCGCGCATGTACTTCGAGATCTTGTTGCACGTGTCCATCGAGTCGTTTCCGCCGTTGTAGACGAAGTAGCGGACGTTGTATTTCTTGAACGTCTCGAGGATCTTTTTGCAGTCGGTGTCGTCGACCTTCGGATCCTTGAGCTTGTAGCGGCAGGAACCGAGCGCCGAGGCGGGCGTGTACGGAAGCCGTTCGATCTCTTCGCCCGGCTCTTCGTCCATGATCATCAGGTCGTCGTGGAGGACGCCGAGGATGCCGTAGTGGGCGCCGTAGACTTTGGTGATGCAATCCGCTTCGAGGCCGGCGCGGATGATGCCGTAAGCGCTCGCGTTGATGACGGAAGTCGGTCCGCCGGACTGGCCCAGGATCAGAGCGCCCTTCAGTTGTTCAGCCATTTCGTTTCTCCTGAAAAGTGCCGGCACAGCGGATCAGGCTGTGCCGGGTTCGTTGAGTTGTTGCCTGTTTACTTCGCGTATTCGACGGCGCGCGTCTCGCGGATGACGTTGACCTTGATCTGGCCCGGATACTCGAGCTCGCTTTCGATGCGCTTCGAGATCTCGCGCGCCAGAAGGGCGATCCCGTCGTCGTTGAGCTGGTCGGGTTTCGCCATGATGCGGATCTCGCGGCCGGCCTGGATGGCGTAGGATTTTTCCACGCCCGGCGTCGAATTCGCGATCTCCTCGAGAGCCTGGAGGCGCTTGATGTACGTTTCGAGCGTCTCGCGGCGGGCGCCGGGACGGGCTGCGGAGAGCGCGTCGGCGGCGGCGACGAGAACGGCCTCGAGCGACTTTGGCTCATAGTCGCCGTGGTGGGCAGCCATGCCGTCGGC
>JAEEUO010000066.1 GCA_016286935.1 Bacillota bacterium
GCGCGCCGTTCCTCGCGCGCCGCCGCCCGCGCCTCCTTCTCCTTATTCTTCGGGAAAAGGGACGCGAAGCTGAATTTATTCTGTTTCAGACGCGAAACGCGTCCCGCGGAAACGGAGGACGCGGGATCGTCCTCCTCACGGGGCGTTTCGGTTTCGATGCGGTCGTATATGGTATCGAAACGGGACAGGAAGTCCTGCGTTTCGTCGATCGGCTCGGATGTTCGCTTGTTCAGGTCGTCGCTCAAAAAACGAGCCCTCCTTTCGCGTGTTCATAGTTAGACATCGTACATTATAACACGCACACGCGCGAAAAGAAACAAAAAAGTGTGTACCGGGCGGGTACACACGGAAAAGGCGTCCGGCCGGACGTTCGGGAAGCCTCCCTATTCGGCGGGCAGGATCATCCGGACGGCGCGCGGCAGAACGCGGAAGCGGATCTCGTTCTTCTCGTCTCCCTTTTCGCCGTCGAGCGCCCACGCGCTCGCGTCGTCGATCGCGATCGAGAGCTCGCCCGCGCGGAAGATGTCGAAATAGGGATCGAGGAAGTAGTCGTCGTTGCGGATCGCGTTGACGATGTGCTGCGAATCGAGCTGGACGTCGGGGTAGCGGATCAGGAAGACCTCAAAGAGCCCGTCGTCGTACGAGACGAGCGAAGGGGGAAGGAAGATGATCGATGCGAGCGAATCGGCGTTGTTCAGGGCGCCGAGGATATAGTCGCCGTCGATGAGGACGCCCTCCTTCTTCTTCGAAAAGGAGATCTCGCCGCCGCTGCTGCGCGGGAACCAGCCCGTGCCCGTCATGCGGACGTGGACGCGTTTTGCGTTCATCAGATCGTTCAGCGCGTCGAGAACATAGGCGCCCTTGCCGAAGATGTTCTTCAGCGTCTGGGACGTCTTGTAGGAGAGGCCGGTGAAGATGCCGAACGCCGCGACGAAGCAGAAGACGCGGTCGCCGAAGAGCGCGACGTCGACGCGCTGCTCCACGCCGCCGATGATCGCCTCCGCCGCCTCGATCGGGTTCTGGGAAAGGCCGTGGGAGTCCGCGAAGACGTTCGTCGAGCCGCAGGGGATATAGCCGACCGGCCGGTCGATCCGCGCCTCGAGAAGCGCCGTCACGGTCTCGTTGAGCGTTCCGTCGCCGCCCGCGCAGACGATGAGATCGTAGTCCGCCGCGTATGCCTTGACGAAGTCGGTGCCGTCGCCCTTCGATTCCGTTTCGTAGACGGTCGGAAGCCAGCCGTTGAGCGTGAACGTGCGGAGGACTTCCTGGAGGTAGGGCTTGAGCGTCACGCGCCCGGCGACCGGGTTCATGACAAAAAGCAGGCGTTTCCGTTCGCCTTCGCGGTCGATGAGCTTCCGCGCCGCCGTTCGGGGCGGCACGATCAGCGGAGGGATCAGAGGTTGTGGCTGTTTTGTGTCAGACATGTCGGTAAGCGGTTTTCATCAGCCGAGAACGCCGAAGAGGTTCAACAGGAAGAAGGTCGAGGGGATCGAGAAGAGAAGCGAGTCGACGCGGTCCATCGCGCCGCCGTGGCCGGGGATCAGGTTCGAGTAGTCCTTCATCCCGGCCATCCGCTTGAAGAGCGAGGCCGCGAGGTCGCCGAGCTGGCCGAGCGTCGAGGAGACGAGGGCCGTCACGAGGCAGGGGACGAGCGGCAGCTCATACGGCTTCAGGAACGGGATGAACCGCAGAAGCGCCCAGACGAGAACGCCCGCGAGGAGCGACGAGGCGGCGCCGGTCAGCGTTCCCTCCCACGTCTTCTTCGGGGAGACGAGGGACGCGAGCTTCCGCTTTCCGAAGGCGCGTCCGCCGAACAGGGCGAACGAGTCGCACGTCCACGTCGCGATGCAGGCGAGCAGGAACGGCCCGACCCAGTAGTCCTTCGCGCAGTAGTAGATGATGAGGAAGAACGGGCCCGCCGGATAGACGAGGCAGAAGACGTTGCCCATCGCGTTCCGGCCGCGTTCGGGGATGTACCAGTCCTTCGAGACGATCTCCGCGAACAGGATGAGGAACACCGAGCAGGAGAACCACGCGATGTACCACGAGAGGTCGACGCGGAACCAGATCAGCGCGCTCATCACGATGACGGAGATGGCGAGAAGGGGCCATTTCGTGTTGAAGACGGGCGTTTCGGGTTCGTCCGCCTCCTTGACTTCCTTGATGTCGAGCGAATACTTCCGGAGCTCCTTCGCCATCTCGCGCGTCGAGAGGATCGAAAAGGCCGTCAGGAAGAGGATCCGCGTCAGACGCGAGACCGCCATCATCGTGAACGCGCCGACGATCATCACCGCCGCGGAGATGACGCGCGCCTTCATATCGCTGTTTTTCTTTTTGTATTCGGATTTGTCCATACGGTCGGATCTCCTGTCCGGCAGCGGCCGCGGGCACGGCGCGTCAGTATTTGTTGTGGATGACCTCCACGGCGCACATGAAATCGGTGAACGAGACCGTTTCGCCGCTGTCAAGGACGGCGGAGCCGGTCAGGCGGCCGAAGACCTGGTGCTGGTCCGACTGGACCGGGCCGACGGTGATCTTCGCCGTGCGGTCGAGGATCGGCTTGAAATCGGCCTTGAAGCGGTCGTCGGACGAATCGATGATCCAGGGCTCCGTGTACTGGTATTCGCCGACCTCGTTCATCGGGATCAGGAACGTGACCTCGTCGAGTTTGTGGATCTTTCCGTCGCCGGTGTAGAGGCAGTTCTCGGCCGCGTACGAGCGGTCGGAGAAGCCGTAGCCGAGGTTGAAGCCGAACGGTTTGCCGTCGACGAGCCCGCTGCCGGTCCCCCAGTACCAGATGTTGTCGTACGTCCAGACGCCGCGGCCCCAGTCGAGGCATCCGTAATTCTCGCCTTTCTTCACGTCGTACGTCACGCCTCCGAGCGTCGCGGTCCCATACGCGGAGAGGAGGTTGCGCTTGCAGTTGTAGTAGAACGCGGTCGGTTTCTCGGCCCACGGCGTCGCGATGTACATCGATTCCATCGGCGGGTCGTCGATCATGAGGTGGCAGGTGAAGTCGGTTCCGGGCTCGAATTCGCGGAAGGAGCAGTCGATCGTGCGGATGTCGCCGTTCTTGGCGTAGACGAGGTCGAGCTTTTTCGTGTGGGCTTCGACGTTGCCCTCCGTTACGCTGCCGCCGAGGCCGAACCGCTTCCCGCGCGGGAAGAAGACGAGCTCGCTCGCGGTGTGGTCCTTCGCGTTCAGGAGGTCGAGGAACGAGACGGACAGAAGGCCGATGTAGCCGAGGTCCGAGATCGTGAAGGCGAGCGCGAACGTGTCGTTCATGAAGAGATAGTAGTCCCACTCCTTGCGGCGGTACCAGGGCGCGGCGATGGCCTCGCGGTTGTATGTCAGAAGTTCGGTGCGCGCAAATCCGGGTTCGCGGACGATGCCGTACTTGTTCAGAAGCAGTCCGGGTGTCGTGATTTCGTGTTGCATGGAAAGACCTCCTGCATCAAAGCACAAACGGGGAAACGTTACTATCATAATAGCGCGAAAACACGCCTCTCTGCAATCATTTTCGCATCCCGCCGGGGCCCGTATACAAAAACTTGACGAATCGAGCGAAAAGTGACTATACTGATTTGTTACTATGCCAGTAGTGTATTTTTGGCGTGGAAAAGACCGTTTTGGAAATGATTCGCACCTGAGAGAAGCCGACTTTGCACACCTCCGCCGAAAAAACCGCACACCGCAAAGGCCTTTCGCTCCGTTACGTGAGCGTGTTCATCATCGTCATCACGATCGTGATCTCCGGGGTCCTGCTCTACGTCACGTTCAACGCGTCGACGTCGGTCCGGAGAACGAACGAGTCGATGGAGACGTACGTCCACTGGTACCAGGCCGCCCGCGACATGCAGGCCGCGTCGGATTACCTGACCCAGCACGTCCAGGCGTTCGTCGTCAGCCGGAACATCGACTGGATGGAGCATTATTTCGAAGAAGCCGAGTCATCGAGGCGGCGTGAGGCCGCGCTCGCGGCGCTTCCCGAATCGATCCGCGACACGGTGGCGTACCGCGAGCTGTCAAAGGCGATGGACTATTCCGTCGGCCTGATGCAGAGCGAATACCACGCGATGGCGCTGACGTGCGCGGCGATCGGGTATCCGGAGTGGAGAGCGCCCGCGGCCGTGCGCAACTACCCGCTGACCGCGGAGGAACTGGCGATGCCGCCGGAGGAAAAGCAGGCGGCGGCCGAGGAACTCGTCTTCGGCGAATCGTACCACCATGTAAAGACCGGGATCCAGAACGCGACGGAACGGTGCTTCGCGGAGCTGGCTGCGCTGACGAAGGAGATCCAGACCGAGGTGTCGCGGAACACGCTGCGCCTTCTGAACATCGGCGAGATCTCGATCGTCGTCATGGTCTGCCTGCTCCTGCTGATCCTGCTGTCCCTGTTCCGCCTCGCGATCCGCCCGATCCTCGCGGGAACGGCGGCGATCAAGGAAAACCGCGCGATCCCGGTCACGGGCTCGAAGGAGTTCCGCCATCTCGCGGCCGAATACAATTCGCTGTTCGAGGCGATGCGGTCCAGCCTGGACAACCTGAGCTACGAGGTCGTCCACGATGAGCTGACGGGCCTCTACAACCGCGCCGGCTTCGACGCGATCGAGGGGAAGGCGGCGCCCGGGGAAACGGCGCTGCTCGTCATCGACATCGACCGCTTCAAATCGGTCAACGACACGTACGGCCATGAGATCGGCGACAAGGCGCTGAAGCGCGTGGCGGACGTCCTGCGCGACAACTTCCGCGCGGAGGACCACGTCTGTCGGATCGGCGGCGACGAATTCGCCGTCCTGATGAAGACGGGCGGGCTGAACCTCCGGAAGTCGATCGAGCATAAAACGAAGCGCATCAACGATGCCCTCAACAGGGCTGAAGGCAACGTACCGCCGATCGCGCTGTCCGTCGGCGCGGCGCTCGGCGCGGGCGAACGCGATATGAACGAGATGTTCCGCCACGCGGACCGCGCCCTGTACAAGGTGAAGGCCGAAGGCGGAAACACCTGCGGCTTCTATGAAAAGTAATCAATAACAGAAACATACCGTCGATCCCGAAAGAGAGAGCATTATGGGCCTGTTCGGAAAGAAAAAAGACACCGAAAAAGAAAAAGAGAAACGAAACGCGAAGCGCGAGGCCGAAGAGGCTGCCGCCGCCGTAGCCGAAAAGCGGGCGGAGGAGGGCGCGGGCGGCGGCGAAGCCGCCGAGGGCGCCGAAGGCGCCGCTTCTCCGGAACCGGAGAAGCCCGCGCCGATCCCCGCGGAGACGTTCTCGAAGCGCATCGCCGGCGTATTCGGCAGGATGTACCTTCTGGTCATCTCGATCAACCTCCCGGCGAACGTCTGCCAGATCGAATCCGGCGAACGGATGCTGTTCGGGAAGGAACTGCCGGTCCGCATGTACTACTCGGACTTCCTCCAGCGGATCGACGCGAACATCGCGCCGTTCGACAGGGACGCGTTCCACAACACCTTCGACGCGGAGAATCTGATGAAGGCTCTCGCGGGCGACGAACAGCGCGCCGCGGGCGTGTATTCCGTCGGAACGGAGGAGGAGATCAACAACTACGAGGCGGCGCTCCACTTCTGGGAGCTCCGCGCCGACGTGATCCCCGGCGGCAACCCGCCCGGATCGCGCGCGATCCTCTACGTCCGCGAGATGGACCGCCGTCCCGTGAAGGAACAGCTCACGATCGACGAGAGCGACGAAGACGCCGTCCGCCGCAAGGAATGGAACGACGTCCGGATGGCGACGCTCCTCGGCACGAAAGAGCCGCTCTTCTTCGAATACGACGTGAAGGCCGACGTCATGCACATCCACGCGAAGAGCGCCGACGCCGTTCCCGAGGAGATCCTGAACTACCGGAAGAACCTCGAGAGCCGTTCGGACTGGACCGTGTTCCATACCGACATCGGGCTCCTGCGCAAGACGCTCGAGAAGGCGATCAACGGCGAGGAGGCCACCGCCGACATCCGCTACCGCGCGGACGCGGGAAAGGGCGCGAAGTTCCATATCCACAGATTCACCGCGAGTCCCGCGTCGAAGGAGGTCCCCGCCGACTGGGTCGTCGGCGCGCTGATCGACACCGACGAAGAGGTCCGTACGGCGACCCGCCGCCGCGAGATCACGAACCAGATCAACCGCATCGTCGGCGAGACGTACGAACAGATCTACGAGATCGACCTCGACAAGGACACGATCTGCCGCGTCGAACGCGACGAGGAATCGTTCGTCCGCGAGGACCAGGCGTTCTCGTTCTCCCGCACCGTGCGCGAGATGATCGATACCAAGGCCGTCCACCCCGACTCCGCCCAGGTCTACGAGAACATCCTGAAGAGCGGGTTCCTCGAAAAGCGCACGATGGCCGCGAACTACGACACCGACGTCCGGCTGCGCAAGAACACCATGACCGATTACACATGGTACTCGCTGACGATCGCGAAGATCGCGGGGAACCGCTACCTGATGTTCCTCCACGACGCCAGCGAGATCCAGGCCATGCGCCAGAAGAGCGCCGAGTACGCCGAAATGGGCCGCTTCTCGACGTACAGCCGCCGGATCCTCGAGTCCGTCGCGTCCCTGATCGAATTCCGTTCCCTCGAAACGGGTACCCACATCGAGCGCGTCGAGAGCATTACAAGGATCCTGCTCGAGTCCGTCGCGGAGCTCTGCCCCGAATACGAGATCGACAAGCGCTACATCGACCTCTCCACCGAAGGCGCGACCC
>JAEEUO010000067.1 GCA_016286935.1 Bacillota bacterium
GGCGGGTCATGGAGACGGCGCTGTTCGAGAGGTTGGCGTAGGTGTATTGAGGCGTCGTGTAGAGGCGCATGTAGGTCGGAAGGGCGATGACGAGCTTTTCGGCGGGAACGTAGCGGAGGATCGTTTCGATGCAGTCGACTTCCCACGGCAGATCGGAGACGGAGCCGGCGGTCGCGGAGCCGGAGTAGTGCTGGTCATACGTCATGATCATCGTATAGTCGCAGATCTCGCCGATCCGCTTAAAGTCGAACTCGGGGTACCAGTCCTTGACGGGCGGAACGTCGACGGAGACGGGGAGGCCCTGGCGGTGGGCGTAATCGGTCAGCCGTTCGAGGAGTTTCACGAAGCCCTCGCGCGTCTCGATCGTCTGGATCACGGTCGGGCTGTGGGGTTCGATCTGTTCGTAGTCGACGTTGATGCCGTCCCAGTCGTACAGGATCGCGTAGAAGAGGTACTGGGCGATGACGGTGTCCATGATCGCCTCGTCCGTCAGCATCTTGTATGTGAAGTTCGAGGAGCCCGTTTCGGTGAAGTTGTTCGAGACGGTCCCCCAGACCTCGTAGCCGTTGGCGTGGGCGTTGCGGACGAAGCCGGCGTCGCAGTCGTTGTGGCAGAGTCCGTCCTGTTCGACCTCCATCCGGACCCAGACGGGCTCGAGGATGTCGATCCCGGCGTGTTTCACGGGGATCTCCTGGGTCGAAGCGTCCTCCTGGCAGTAGACCCAGACGGCGTTGAACGGCTTCGCGTACGTCTTCGCGGACTTCTTCGGGAAGTAGGCGTCAAAGCCGGTGAGATCGATCTCCGGGATCGAGAGGACCGCCTTGCGCACGTAGCCCGTCAGGCCTTCGGACGTCCGGACCTTCGCGTAGTGTTCGGTCTCGCCCTCAAGCACGACTGCCGTTCCGGCCGTGAGCTCGCGCGCGTCCGTCGAGAACGTCGCGAGGGAGGGGACGAACGTCACACCGCGCGTCAGCGTCGCGTATTTCTCTTTGGAGAGATCGTAGTCGGTGACGAGGATGCGGCGGTTTTGGAGATCCATCTCCGCGGTGATGCCGACGAGCTTCCCGAGCGCCTGCGCGGAGACGATGTAGGGCACCCTCGCGTTCCATGTGGCGATGCGGATGTAGCCCGTTCCGGCGTGTTCGGCGACGTAAGCCCAGAGCTCGTCGTCCGCGGTCTTGAAGTTGAAATCGGCGATGTTGAACGTCACGCGGCGCGTTTCCGTATCGATCGTCACGCGCGAGCAGTCGGTATAGGCCTCGTAGAAGCCGGTCGTGAGGTAGATGTTGCCGCGGTAATAGTAGCCGACGTAGCCCGTCCGCGCCCCGTTGTGGTAGACGGGGAAGGTATCGTCGCCGGCCGCGGGCGTACGGATCGCCGCGAACGCGCAGGTCGCGCACCCGAGGAACAGGGCAAGGATCAGAAGGGCTGCTGTTATCGTTCGTTTCATATCGTCATACCGTCTGTTATTCCGGGAGAAGCATTTCGGTCGATTCATATGATAAAAGTATATCGCAAAACGGCCTCCGCATCAAGGAAAAGCGGGCTCCCGCTCCGGAAGGCTTTTTTAACGCGATTAACAATTCCGTGTTGTAAATGAAGACGCAAGAAGAGTATAATAACTTTGTATGTACATAATCTTTTCGCGCGCGTGGAAGCGCTATGACGGTATAGTGGGATTATGAAAATCTTTCGGGGAATCAAAATCGGCGGCCTTCAGCACAAGATCTTCAACCTGATGCTGTTCAGCATGATCTTCCTGATCGCCGCGTTCGTCGCCGTCAACCTGTACCAGCAGAAGAACCTTTCGGGAGTCGTTCAGGAAGCCAGCACCGAGCAGCAGGATTCGATCGCTTCCGTGTCCGAGCAGACGATGGACGCCGTGCTCGAATCGACGATGACGAAGACGACGGCTCTCCAGGCGTACATCGCGGGAGACCTGTTCGGCGACGTCCGTACGGCGGTCGAAACGCTCCAGGCCTATGCGACCGACATCTTCGCGAAGGAATCGTTTTATTCCGCCCATGCGTTCTACCCGCCGAAACGTGAGAACGACGGCGTCCCGTCCGTCCAGTTCCAGTATGAGGAGGGCGTCGATCCGTACGCTTCGAAGTCCCTGGGACTCGTCGCCAACATGAGCGAGGTCATGCTCGCGATGTTCACGAATTCCGACAAGCTCAGCTCCTGCTTCATCGCGACGGCGGACGGCACGATCCTCTTCGTCGACGACCGCGCCGGCGAATACTTCGACGAGGACGGCTCCGTCTTCCATTTCCCCGTGCGCTCCCGCCCGTGGTACAAAAACGTCTCCGAGGCCGGCAGGCTGATCTTCACCGGCCTTGAGCTCGACGCCTTTACGAACATCCCCGGCATCGTCTGCGCCGCTCCGGTCTACAAGGACGGCGAGCTCGTCGCCGTCGTCGGCGCCGACCTCTTCCTGACGTCGATCCGCGAATACGTCCAGGCCAGCACGACTGACGGCAGCTTCCTCTGCGTGATCAGCGACCGCGGTCAGGTCCTGTTCTCGCCCCGGGAAGAAGGCGCGTTCCGCCCGATGCTTTCCGTCAGCGCGCCCGATCTGCGCATGGGCCGCAACACGGAGCTCGCTTCGTTCGTGACAGAGGCGCTCAAAGCGCGGACGGGCCTCACGGAGATCAACGTCGACGGGACCGACTACTACCTTTGCGGCGCGCCGATCGATACGATCGGCTGGGCTGTCATCTCCGCCGTCGAGAAGAACGTCACGCGCCAGCCGGCCGACGCGATGCTCGCGAACTATGAGTCGATCAACGACAAGGCCCTCAACACGTTTACGGAGGGCACGAAGAACTCGATGCGGACGTTCGTCATCCTGACGGCCGCGCTGCTGCTCCTCTCCGCCGCGGCCGCGCTCATCCTCGCCGGGAGGATCGTCAACCCGGTCGAAAAGATGACGAAGCGCATCAACGAGATCGCGGGAACGGACGAGGTCTTTGAAATGGACAAGACCTACCGCACGAACGACGAGATCGAGGTGCTCGCGCAGTCGTTCGAGTCGCTGACGAAGAAGACGCGCGATTACATCGGCCAGATCACGGAGATCACCGCCGAGAAGGAACGCATCGGCACGGAGCTCGCGCTCGCGAACCAGATCCAGGCCGATATGCTCCCGAACATCTACCCGGCGTTCCCTGACCGTCCCGAATTCGACGTCTACGCCTCGATGGATCCCGCGAAGGAGGTCGGCGGCGACTTCTACGACTTCTTCCTGATCGACGACGACCACCTCTGCACGCTGATCGCGGACGTCTCCGGAAAGGGCGTTCCCGCCGCGCTGTTCATGATGGCGTCGAAGATCATCCTCGCCAACTTCGCGAATCTCGGCAAATCGCCGGCCGAGGTCCTGAAGGCGACGAACGACGCGATCTGCTCGAACAACCGCGAGGATATGTTCGTCACCGTCTGGCTCGGCATCCTTGAGATCTCGACGGGTAAACTGACCGCGTCGAACGCGGGCCACGAATACCCGACGGTCATGCATCCGGACGGCCGGTTCGAGCTCTTCAAGGACCGGCACGGATTCGTCATCGGCGGCATGAGCGGGATGGATTATACGGATTACGAGTTCCTTCTCGAGCCCGGCTCGAAGGTCTTCGTCTACACGGACGGCGTACCGGAGGCGATGGACGCGGAGCGGAACCAGTTCGGCACCGACCGGATGCTCGAGGCGCTGAACGGCGATACGTCCGCGGCGCCGGAGGATCTTCTCAAGAACGTCCGCGCGGCCGTCGACGCGTTCGTCAAGGACGCCGAGCAGTTCGACGACCTGACGATGCTCGCGCTGGAATACAAAGGGCCGCGGAAATGACCGTCCGGCTGTGACACAGGTATCAAAACCTTTTTGAATAAATCAAAACAGGAGAAACAGACATGCAAACCGGAACAAGAAAAGCGCTCAGCATCCTTCTCGCACTCGCTCTGATCGCGGGGCTCTTCGCCCTGCAGACGGGAGCCGTATTCGCGGAGGGAGAAGAGGACGAAGCGACCTACACCTACGATGAATACGAAGACGGAATGATGTACATCCTCGGGCAGCCCGAAGAATTCGATTCGTCCGAATACTTCCGCTCCGATGAACCGGGAGAGGAGATGCGGGCCGTAAAGCCGTTCTCCTATTCGCTGATGGCGCCGGAAACGTACATCAGCGGCGATCCGACCCAGGAATACCTCCTGCTCGAGAAGGGCACGGAGCCGGACTGGAGCCTCGCCGTGAAGCCCGATGAAGACGGTCTCGTCACGTTTGAGGACGTACAGTACGCGACCGAATACGTGATCTGGACGCGCGTTTTCGCGACGGACGAACACGAAGCGGGCGAGCCGATCTCGATCGAGGACGCGACCGGCATCTCTTCCTTCGGGACGAGCGGCGATACCGTCGTCGGAGATACACTGACGGTCGAGATCGAACCCGCCGTCGAAGGCCTGAAGATCCAGTGGGTGTACGACTCCCGGACGGAGGATGAAGACGGGTGGCAGCACCACGAATTCACGCCGATCGAAGGCGCGACCGGCTCCTCCTACACGCTGACCGAAGCCGATCTCGGCAAGTACATCGCCTTCACGGTCACCGCGGGCGATACCGTCATCGAAGAGGCGGACACGATCTTCTCCGAACCGGTCCGTTACGGCCGCGTCGAGTTCGATACGCGCGGCGGATCCGAGGTCCCGGCGCTGGAAGGACTCTCCTACGGCGACCCGATCACAAAGCCGGAGACCGATCCCGTCCGCGAGGGCTATACGTTTGCCGGATGGTACAACGATCCCGATTCCGATTTTGAACAGGAATATGTTTTTGACGGCGCGAAGGTGGAATGGGCGGATACGACCGTTCTCGCGAAGTGGATTCCGCTCGAAGGCTACGCGCTGACCGCGGAGTCGTTCCCCGAGGACGTCGATCCGGACGCCTGGTATTACGACGCCGTCGACTTCGTCGCGAAGAAGGGCTGGATGAAGGGCAACGGCGGCGGCTGGTTCGGACCTGACGACGAAACGTACCGCGCGGCTGCCGTGCAGTACATCTGGAACATGGCCGGCTGCCCCGAAACGGACGCGGAACTCGCTTTTGACGACTATGAGCCGGATTTCTGGTTTGCGAAGGCCGTCGCCTGGGCCGGTGAGCAGGGCATCGTCGAAGGGTACGACGACGGCACGTTCGGCGTCGACGACAGCGTGACGCGCGAACAGTTCCTCACGATGCTCTGGCGCTACGCGAAGAGCACCGGCCTTGACGTCTCCGTCGGCGAAGACACGAACATCCTCAGCTACAACGACTATGCCGACGTCTCCGGATACGCGATCCCCGCGGTCCAGTGGGCATGCGGCGCGGGCCTGATCGAAGGCCGCGAGGAAGGCTGGCTCAACCCGCGCGACATCGCGACGCAGGCTGAGGTCGCGACGCTCCTGATGCGCTACGCCGCTCTGGCAGAATAGGAAGCAACGATGAACTTTACCGAACTGATGCCTTATTTCGTGCTCGGAACGCTCGTGCTTCTGCTCGTGGCGATCGTTCTGATCCTCACGCGCACGAGCCAGATCCGGGAACTCGGCCAGCAGGTCGAACGGAACTGGAAGAAGCTCGACGAGCTGCAGCTGCGTACGGACGAGGTCCTGCGCGGCGCGAACGACATCGGAAACCGCGCGGAGGACATTCAGCGGCGGACCGGCGAACTCGCCGCGCTGACGAACGAGATCGAAAACAAGACGATCCTGATCGAGGCCGGCGTGAAGGAAAACCGGTCAAACGCCGATGACAACCGCAACCTGATCCTCCACAACATCAGAGCCCAGCAGGACGACATCAGAGCTCAGCAGGAATCGATGACGTCGATCGAGAAGCAGCGCATGGAAGCGCTCGACCGCCGGATGGAAGGGCTCGAGAAGCGCCTCGGCGAGATCAACGCCACGACCGAGCAGCGCCTGATGAAGCTCCAGGAATCGAACGAGGCGAAGCTCAACGAGATGCGCGAAACGGTCGACGAGAAGCTCCAGAAGACGCTTGAGGACCGGCTCGCCGCCTCGTTCAAACAGGTCTCCGACCAGCTCACGGAGGTCTACAAGGGCCTCGGCGAGATGCAGAACCTCGCGACGGGCGTCGGCGACCTCAAGAAGGTCCTGTCGAACGTCAAGACGCGCGGCATCCTCGGCGAGATCCAGCTCGGCGCGATCCTCGAACAGATTCTGCCGCCGGAGCGCTACGCCGAAAACGTCGCGACGAAGCCCGGCTCCGCGGACCGCGTCGAATTCGCCGTCTGCCTTCCGGGAGACGAGGACGGAAAGCCCGTCTATCTGCCGATCGACGCGAAGTTCCCGCTCGACCTCTACGCGGATCTGCGGAACGCCGTCGACGCGGGCGACCTCGAACGGACCGCCTCGGCCCGCAAGGCGCTCGAAACGCGGATCAAGAACGAAGCGAAGGACATCCGCGACAAATACATCGAACCGCCGTACACGACGGAGTTCGGGATCCTGTTCCTGCCCGTCGAAGGCCTCTACGCCGAGGTCGTCCAGGGCGGTATGGTCGAGATCCTCCAGCGCGACTACAAGGTCAACATCGCCGGCCCGTCGACGATGGCGGCGATGCTGAATTCGCTCCAGATGGGCTTTAAGACGCTCGCGATCCGGAAACATACGAACGAGGTCTGGAAGGTGCTCG
>JAEEUO010000068.1 GCA_016286935.1 Bacillota bacterium
GACCTTGCCGACGAGGTCGGCGCCGACGTCAGCGGCCTTCGGGTAGATGCCGCCGCCGACACGGCCGAACAGCGCCATCGAGGAGGCGCCGAGGCCGAAGCCGGTGATGACGTCCGCGGCTTTCATGCCGAGGATGCAGAAGACCGCGCCGACGCCGAGGAGGCCGAGGCCGGCGACGCAGAGGCCCATGACGGAACCGGAGCGGAACGCGACGGCGAGAGCCTTGACGATGCCGCCTTCGCGGGCGGCGTTCGCGGTGCGGACGTTGCCTTTCGTGGCGACGGACATGCCGCAGTAACCGGCGACGACGCTGAACAGCGCGCCGAAGAGATAGAGGACGGCGGTCGTCCAGTTGATGCCGAGGCCGAGAACGACGAAGAGAACGACGATGACGATCGCCATCGTGCGGTATTCTCTCTTGAGGAACGCCATAGCGCCTTCATGGATGAAGCCGGCGATCTCTTTCATGCGGTCCGTTCCGGCGTTCTGTTTCGAGATCCACGAAGCGAGAACCGCCGCAACGATCAGCGCGACAACACCGCAGACCGGTGCCAGAATTGCGAGATTTTGCATGGGTGAGTCCTTTCTTTCCTGATACGCTGAAAAGTACAAAAAATGGAATACGAATAAAAAATCGATTCCCGCAGGGGGCTGCGGGATCGAGAGGGAACCGGATTATCCTTATTCAATCGCGACGAGTACGAGAGCGCAGATGATGAAGAGGACCGCGCAGACGACCGTTACCTTCGACAGGATCGCCTCATATCCCTTGCTCTTCTTCTTTCCGAAAAGCTGTTCGGCGCCGCCCGCGATCGAGCCGGAGAGACCCGCGGAGTTGCCCGACTGGAGAAGGATCGAGGCGGAGAGGACGATGGACGCGATCGCGAGAACGATCATCAGGAATACTTTCATAGCAAATTAGCCTCCTTGGAATTTGAGTGTCTTATTTTATCATAACAAAACGGGGGATTGCAACCCCCGTTTCGTTCATTTTTCGCTGTTTTCTTCGATTTTCGTCAGGAGTCGCGAAACCGTCGCCTAAAAGTTGACGAGCGACAGGAAGCTGTCCGGCTTCAGGCTCGCGCCGCCGACGAGGACGCCGTCGATCTCGTACTGGTTCATGATCTCCGTGACGTTCGCGGGTTTGACGCTGCCGCCGTACTGGATCGTGACGCAGTCCGCGGTCTCCTCGCCGTACAGCGCCGCGATCTTCTCGCGGATCACGCCGCACATCTCGTTCGCGTCCGCCGCGCTCGCGGTCTTTCCCGTTCCGATCGCCCAGATCGGTTCATAGGCGACGGTCAGCTTCCGCACGTCTTCGTCGGGGATGCCTTCGAGGTCGGCCGCGATCTGACCGGAGACGATCTCGTTCGCCTTACCGGCTTCGCGCTGTTCGAGCGATTCGCCGACGCAGAGGATCGGCGCGATCCCGTGGCGGAAGAGCGTCACGAGCTTCTTCCGGACGTCCTCATCCGTCTCGTGGAAGATCCCGCGCCGTTCGGAGTGGCCGACGAGGCATGCCTTCACGCCGAGTTCGTCGAGCATCCGGGCAGAGACCTCGCCCGTATACGCGCCCTCTTCTTCATAGAAGACGTTCTGGGCGCCGATCACGACGCCCGTCCCGCGAAACGCCCTGACGAGCGTCGGGAGCTGGGTGAACGGCGCGAAGATGCCGACGCGCACGTCGGACGCTTCGTATTCCGCGAGGAAGGCCTTGGCGAATTTCCGCGCCTCGGCCGCAGTCTTGTACATTTTCCAGTTTCCGCAGACAAACGGTGTTCTCATAGCAATTCCTTCTTTGTTCAGTCCATGAGGCAGTCGACGCCGGGAAGTCCCTTTCCTTCGAGGAATTCGAGGGAGGCGCCGCCGCCCGTTGAGATATGGGTCATTTTGTCGGAAAGGCCGGCCTTCTTCACCGCCGCGGCCGAATCGCCGCCGCCGATGATCGTGACGGCCTTGCTCTCCGCGAGCGCTTCCGCGATCTTGTTCGTTCCCTTCGCGAAATTGTCCATCTCGAACACGCCCATCGGGCCGTTCCAGACGACGGTCTTCGCTTCCTGAAGGGCGCCGCGGAAGAGGCGGATCGTGGCGGGGCCGATGTCGAGGCCCATGCGGTTCGGATCCATCGCGTTCGCGTCATAGACGGCCGACGGCGAATCGTTCGCGAATTCGTCCGCCATCACGACGTCGACGGGAAGCAGGAAGCGCACGTTCTTTTCGCGCGCCTTCGCGAGCAGTTCCTTCGCCAGTTCGATCTTCTCGTCGTCGACGAGGGATTTTCCGATCTCGTAGCCCTTCGCCTTCAGGAAGGTGAAGGCCATGCCGCCGCCGACGATCAGGGTGTCGACCTTGTTCAGCAGGTTCTCGATGACCGGGATCTTGTCGCCGATCTTCGCGCCGCCGAGGATGGCGACGAACGGACGCTCCGGATTCTCGACGGCGTCGCCGAGGAAGCGGACTTCCTTCTCCATCAGGAAGCCGGAAACGGCAGGCAGGAACGCGGCGATCCCTGCGGTCGAGGAGTGGGCGCGGTGGGCGGAGCCGAACGCGTCGTTGACGAACAGATCGCCGAGGGACGCGAGTTCCTTCGCGAACGCCTCGCCGTTCTTCGTCTCTTCGGGGACGAAGCGGACGTTTTCGAGCAGGAGCACTTCGCCGGCCTTCAGTTCCTTCGCCGCCTTGCGGACGGCGTCGTCGACGACGACCGGGGAACTGATGAAGCGGACGGGCGTCCCGAGGATCTCCTCGAGGCGCGCCGCGACGGGCGCGAGCGAATACTTCATATCGGGGCCGTCCTTCGGACGTCCGAGATGGCTCATCAGGATGACGGCCGCGCCGTTCCGGAGCAGGTACTCGATCGTCGGAACGGCCGCGCGGATGCGCGTATCGTCCGTGATCGCGCCGGTCTCCTTGTCCTGGGGGACGTTGAAGTCAACGCGGCAGACGGCCTTCTTACCCTTCAGTTCGATATCGCGAATCGTCTTTTTCATTGCGGATCCCTCTTTTCTCAGCCTTTCATGCTCTTCGCGACCATCTCGGTCAGACGGACGGCCTGGGACGTGAAGCCCCATTCGTTGTCGTACCACGCGAGGATCTTGACCATGTTGCCGTTGATGACCATCGTCGAGAGCGCGTCGACGACGCCGCCGTGGGTGTCGCCCTTGAAGTCGACGGAGACGAGCGGATCGTCGCAGTAGCCGAGGGCGTCCTGCATATACGTCTCGCACGCTTTCTTCAGCACGCGGTTGACCTCTTCCTTCGTCGTCGATTTCGACAGGACGAAGGCGACGTCGACGACGGAGACGTCCGGCGTCGGAACGCGCATCGCGTAGCCGTTGACCTTGCCCTGAAGCTGGGGAAGGACCTTGCCGAGAGCCTTCGCGGCGCCGGTGGAGGTCGGGATCATCGAGAGGCCGGCCGCTCTGCCGCGGCGGAGGTCTTTGTGGTTGAGGTCGAGGATCTTCTGGTCCTGGGTGTAGGAGTGGATCGTCGTCATCAGGCCGCTTTCGATGCCGAATTCCTTGTCGATGATGTAGGACACCGGGGCGAGGCAGTTCGTCGTGCAGGAAGCGGTGGAGATGATGTTGTCGCGGGTCGGGTTGTATTTGTCGTCGTTGACGCCCATGACGATCGTGATGTCCTCATCGGTCGCGGGAGCGGAGATGATGACCTTCTTCGCGCCGGCTTCGATGTGTTTGATCGCCTTTTCCCTCTCCTTGTACTTGGAGGAGGAATCGAAGACGATGTCGACGCCGAGGTCCTTCCAGGGAAGGTCCTTCGGGTCCTTGATGTTGAAGGCTTTGATCTCATGTCCGTTGATGACGATCGAGTTGTCCTTCGCGTACACTTCGCCGGGGAACCGGCCGAAGATCGAGTCGTACTTGAAGAGGTGGGCGATCGTCTGCGGAGTCGCAGAGGCGTTGTTGACGGCGACGACTTCAAAGTCGCAGCCCTTCTGTTCCGCGATGCGGACGAAGTCACGTCCGATGCGGCCGAAGCCGTTGATGGCAATTTTGACGCTCATGTTCCTTCTCCTTTGACCGAATGAGGGATACGGGTGTTGAGAGAGCCGGCGTTTATCTGAGCTGGCCCATGTATTTCAGCGTACGGCAGAGCTGGCTGACGTAGCTCATTTCGTTGTCGTACCACGCCACGACGCGGACTTCGAAGATGTGCGTTCCGCACTGCTGGGCAAGCGTCTGGGTCGCGTCGAACAGCGAGCCGTAGCTCATGCCGACGATGTCGGACGAGACGAGCTGGAGTTCGGTGTAGCCGAACGATTCGTCCGCGGCCGCCTTCATCGCGGCGTTGATGCCTTCGACGGAGACGCTGTCGGTCATATCCTTCAGGGTCGCGTCGAGGATCGTGATCGAACCGGAGGCAACCGGAACGCGCTGCGCGGAGCCGATGAGCTTGCCGTCGAGTTCGGGGATGACGAGGCCGATCGCCTTCGCGGCGCCGGAGGACGTCGGAACGATGTTGATGGCGCCGCCGCGGGCACGGCGGAGGTCACCCTTCTTGTGGGGGCCGTCGAGCAGCATCTGGTCGCCGGTGTAGGCGTGGATCGTCGTCATGAAGCCCGTGCGGAGTTCGCGATAGCCCGCGAGCGCCTTCGCCATCGGGGCGAGGCAGTTCGTCGTGCAGGACGCGCCGGAGACGATCCGGTCTTCCGCCTTCAGGGTCTTGTGGTTGACGCCGTAGACGATCGTCGGCAGGTCGTTGCCGGCAGGCGCGGAGATCAGGACGCGCTTCGCACCGGCGTCGATGTGGGCCTGGCTCTTCGCCTTCGAGGTATAGAAGCCCGTGCATTCGAGAACGACGTCGACGTCGAGTTCCTTCCAGGGGAGCTTCGAAGCGTCGGCTTCCTTATAGACCGGAATCGATACGCCATCGACGATGATGCAGCCGTCTCCCGCCGCGCATTCCAGATCGTACTGACCCTGGACGCTGTCGTGCTTCAGAAGAAACGCCAGCATTTCCGGCGAGGTCAGGTCGTTGATCGCAACGATCTCGATGTCGGCTTCTTTTTTGAAGAGTCTGCGGAAGGAGAGTCTTCCGATGCGGCCGAATCCGTTGATGGCAATTCTTGTGTTCATGATGTTTTTCCTCCTAATCATTCTACAGTGCGGTCAATTGTTTTTCCCGCAGCAGTTTTTATACTTTTTTCCGCTCCCGCAGGGGCAGGGATCGTTCCGGCCCGGCTTTTTCACGGCGTGGGCCTGGAGCGATTTCTTATATTCGCGCTCGATCTCCTTTTGGCGCTCGGGCGTCAGAATACCGTTCCATTCCTCGAGGGTGTAGAGGTACTCCGCCTTCGCCTTCCACATGTTGAAGTAGAGCGTTTCCCACTCGATCTCGAGCTTGATCTTCGAATCCTCTTTGACCGCTTCGAGATCCTGTGCCTTCTTCAGGCTCGTCTGGATGCCGTCGAGGAAGCCCATGAAGATCACGGGCTCGGCGTCGTACGCGGCGCACAGCTCGCTGAAGACGCCTTCGACCTTCTTTTTCTTTTTCGCGAGGATGTCCTTGTAGATCCTCTGTTCCGTTCCGGCGTACTTCGTCCAGAACGATTCAAACGTTGCGTCGGTCTGATTCTCGATCAGGTCGGTCCATTCTTTGTACAGGCTCATTGCGGGGATTCCTTTTCCGGTCATTCCGTCTTTCCGGGTACGACGATATCATATGCGGCTTGTTTCGCGATCGCGCGGCCGATGTCGATGACGTCGCCCATGATCGCGGAGCCGGTCGGGAGCGGGCCTGCGCCCTTTCCGTAGAACATCAGCTCCTGGGCTTCGGTCGTCTTCAGCCACAGCGCGTTCAGCTCGTTCTTCACGGCGGCGAGCATGTGGTCCGCGGGAAGCTCGGTCGGCTTCACGCTGTAGACGAGTCTGCCGTCCTCGTAGTGGGCGTTCGCGATGAGTTTGATGACGTTTCCGCGCGATCTCGCCGCTTCGATGTCGGCCTTCGTCACGCCGGTGATCCCGGTCCTGGGGATGTCGTCCGGCCGGACGCGCACGCCGAAGCAGAGCGCGAGCAGGATCGACAGCTTGTTCGCGACGTCGATGCCTTCGACGTCTGCCGTCGGATTCGGCTCCGCGAAGCCCTTTTCCTTCGCCTGGGCGAGCGCCGTCTCGTAGTCGAGGCCCTCGTCGCCCATCTTCGTCAGAATGTAGTTCGTCGTTCCGTTGAGGATGCCGTAGACCTCCTCGTAGCGGTTCGCGAGCAGCGCGTTTTCGATCGCCGTCAGGCACGGGATCGCGCCGCCGACGGACGCCTCGTAGCGGAACATGACGCGGTTCTTTTCGGCCGTGTCGCGCAGAAGTTCATAGCTGTCGGCGACGGCCGCCTTGTTCGCGGTGACGACGTGTTTGCCGTGGTTCATCGCGTCGACCATGAAGTCGACGGCGGGATGGATCCCGCCGAGCAGCTCGACGACGACGTCGATCTCGGGATCTTCGAAGATGTCGGCAGGATTCTGGGTGAACTTTTCAAGCGGCACCTTCACCGGACGCGGGCGGTCGACGAACTTCTCGAGGATCTTCACGAATTCGAAATCGATCCCCGTGCGGGCCTTGATCCCTTCGCGCTCCTTTTCGAGCACCATATAGGAGCCCGTGCCGATGTTGCCCATGCCGAGCAGGCCGATCTTGCAGAGGTTGCCTTTCATTTCAGAGCCTCCTTCCGGAC
>JAEEUO010000069.1 GCA_016286935.1 Bacillota bacterium
CTCGTTCCGGAGTCGTTCAAGGTTCCTGTAACGGCGGAACAGCGGGCGGAAAACACTATCTAAAGAAGCAAAAAACAAGATTGGCAAAACAAGGGAGCGCGTTGAAATTTCAATTGACAACGCGCTTTTTTCTCGGTATGATTCGTGTAAAGAAATGACAGGAAAGGAAATTGCTATGACAAGAAGAAAAGAATGGATCGGCATCGTTTTGCTTCTCGTCGTCCTTGCGGGGTTCGTCGCGTGGGAAGGCTGGGGTCGCGCCCGCTTCCGTACGACGGAGGTCATCGTCGCGTCGGAGGAGATCCCTGCCGGTACGCTCCTCGATCCCTCGCTGTTCGAGCGCGCGAATCTGGAAAAGTCGTCCGTGATGGAGGGCGCGATCGTACCGGAGACCGTTTCCCGCGTCATCGGGAAGCGCGCCGCGGTGACGATCCCGAAGAAGTCACAAATCTCCGAGACCCACCTCCGCGACAGCGACTACTATCTTGCCGACGGCGAATCGGTCTATCTGCTGAAGGGCGAATGGATCTCACTCCGCTCGTCGAGCCTTCGCCGCGGCGACTGGATCGACCTCTATACGCTTTCGGGAGACGAGACGTTCTCAAAGCTCGGCCGCTACCGCGTCTCCTTCGTGAAGGACGTGAACGAGTCCGAGGTGCGGAACACGAACGATCCCGGTAACGCGGAATTCGACGATACGCCCGTCCTCTCGAGGATCTCCTCGACGGCCGCCGTCTGGTCGGTCGAGATCATCGCGACGGAAGGCGATTACGCGGCGATCCTGGATGCCGTGTGGCGCGCGGACAACGAGGCGCTCTCCTCCCCGGCGACGGTGAAGAAGAACGGAACGGCTTCGCTGATGCTCGTTCAGGTGTCCTCATGACTCTGCCCGGAACGATCGTCGCGGTCGCGGGAAGCGACCCGAAGGCCGGGAGTTCGATGATCGCGAAATCGGTCGGCGAACTCCTCGCGAAGGAGACGGGCGAGGCCGTCCTCTATCTGAAGAAGGGACCGGGAAGCGTCGTCATCTCCCCCTGGAACGAAGGGGAGACGGGCCTTCTGGAGGCGGGACTGACCCACCTCCTGACCGTCCGCTGGGAGGACGCGTACGATGAGCTGCGCGACCGGTTTGCGTTTACCGTGACGGACGGCGGAACGGAAGCCGTCCGCGGCGCGGATCGTCTGCTGCTCGTCGTGAACCAGCTATCGTCCTCGATCGCCGCTGCGGAATCGGCCGTTCCGCTTCTCGCGGAGAGGCTCGCGGCGGAATCCGTTTCTCCGCGCCGGAAGGAGGCCGCGAAGACGATCTGTCTGAACCGCTGCGTCGCCGGCGATCCCCACGACCCGGCCTATCTGCGCCGGCTGTTTCCGGACTGGAATGTTCTCGCGTTTCCGGAATCGCCAAAAGGGCGCGAGGCGGACTGGAAGGGCGTGACGATCGTCCGCCTCGGCGACCGCCCGTTCCGCCGGGCTGTAAAGGAAGGTGTGAAATGGATTTTAAACAACTGACGGAAACGATCCGAAACGACTTTCTCTACGAATGGGGCGAAAACCGCGGCGATCTGCGCGGCGTGCTCCTCCTCCAGAAAAAGGCGATCATCGGATACGAACGAGAGGTCCGCTATTTCAAGGACAAGATCGCCGAACTGATCGAACGGAAGGGCGCAGCGGCTGTGCCGTTTCCGGACTGGTATCCGGCGCTGACGGACGCCGTCTTCCACGAAAACTGGGGACTCGCGGGGATCGCGGAATGGTTCGGCCCGCGCTACCGCGATTCGAGTTCCGCGAAGATCATCGGCGAAAGGATCTACTTCCTCGACGGAGGGCGGATGCGCTTGATGCCCCAACGGATCGAGCGCGCCCGCCGCGACCAGCTCGTTCGCGCGTTTCTGCTCCTCACGCCCGAGGAGCGGATGGACAAGGATTACCACGAAGTCTACCTCCTCGACGGAACGCGCATCACGATCTTCCGCGGGGGACTGACGAAGGAGGGCGAGGACACGATCGTCTTCCGGCGCTATATCGTTCCGGAGTACACCTTCGAGGAACAGGCCGAGCGCGGGACGATCCCGCGCGAAGCGATCCCGCTCTTCCGCGCGATGGCGGGAGCCGGCTTCAACGTCGCGTTTACGGGACCGCTCCGCTCCGCGAAGACGACGTTCCTGTCGACGTGGCAGGCCGCCGAGGACCCGACGCTGGAGGGCGTGATGGTCGAGACGGATCCGGAGATCCCGCTCCACCGCCTGATGCCCGACGCGCCGATCGTCCAGATCCTCGCCGACGGCGAGAAGCTCGAGTCCGTCTCGAAGAACCTCCTCCGTTCGGACGCGGACTACATCGTTCTCGCGGAGGCCCGCGACGGAGCGGCGCTCGATCTGGCCGTCCGGATGGCGGGCAAGGGAACGCGCCGCATGAAAATGACGTTCCACCTGCGGAACCCGTACGACTTTCCGTTCGACGCGGCGTGGGAGATCATGAAAACGCGCGGGACGGATCTCGCGGAGACGGCGCGGAAAGTCGCGGCCGGCTTCGACTACATCTTCCACTTCGCCCAGCTGAAGGACAAACGGCGGAAACGCCTTCGCGGCGTCTACGAGGTATCCGTCGGCCGGACGGCCGATTCGATCCGGATCGAACCCATTATGCTCTACGACTTCGCGACGGACAGCTGGACGTTCCGGGACGTGTTCTCGCCGTCGAAACAGGCGATCGCGGAGGAGGAAAACCCGGGGAGCGAGCGGATCATCGCCGAATTGCTCGCGGATCTCGCGAAACGCTTCCCGGAACGGAAGGGAGGTGAAGACCATCGCGTTCGAATGGATTCTGCGCGGACTGCTGCTTCTTAGCGCGCTTCTGATCCTTTCCGATCCGGCGAAGAAGATCCTCCAGAAGATCCGGATGCGGAACCGCCTTCGCGAACGGAAACGGATCGAAAAGGGAAAGGCGGACTGGGAGCGAAAACTCGACGAGGCCGTTCTCGTCGTCTTCGGACCCGATATGACGTCCGGCCTCCTGATGCTCTTCGACCTGACCGTGTTCGTTACGTCCTTCGCCGTCGCCTCGCGCACGCTCCGGCTGCCGGTCGCGTTCCTGACGGGGATCGTTCTGGCCGGCCTTCCGTGGATCTACCTGTACGTCCGTCTGGAAACGAAACGGAGAAAGGGCAGCCGCGAGGGAATCACGCTCGTCGCGGAGCTCCTGCGCCGCTACCGGATCGCGGGAAAGAATCTGCCTCTCGCGATCGAAGAGACCGTATCGGTCCCGGAACTGCGCGTGACGGGCAGGCTTCTGTACCGGCTTCTGCTTTCGCTCCGGGACGCGAAGAACGGTGAAACGATCCGCAAAGCGGCGGATGATTTCGCCTACGGGCTCGGAACGAACTGGGGACGGATGCTGTCGTACAACATCGCGAACGCGGCGGAGACGGGCCGCGACATCGGACCCGCGCTCGAGGACATTCTGATCCAGCTCCGCGACGCCGAGAAACTCGCGGAGGAACGGAAGCGGATGAACGGCGAGACGGCCCGGATCGTCAACCTGTTCCTGCCGTTCCTGTACCCGGCGAGCCTTCTGATGATGCACCGCGCGATGGATATGCCGTGGGAAACGATCCTCCGCAACCAGTTCCAGACCTCCGAGGGCGTTCTCCTGCTTCTGGCGGCCCTCGTCCTGTGGGCGCTGAACGTGCTGCTTCTGTCGCTCGTCACCGGCCGCAAATTCGACTTTTAGGAGGGACCATGCTCACCGAACGACTTAAAAACCTGAAAGGGCCCGGCGGGACGGTCCGGAGGCGCCTCGCGGACAACACGCCCGCGAAACGGGCCGTGTCCGAACTGAAAAAGCGGATCGAAACGGCGCGCGCGAAGCGGCGGAAGCCGAAGGTCGATCGCGCGCTCGCGGATACCGTCTCGTTTCTCCGGAACGCGGCGGCGGGGAACGCGCTTCCGTCGGCCGAACAGGTCCTGACGGAACTCACCGTCTTCGACAACATCCTCTCGCCCGGCTTCGCGGCGATGCTCTCGCGCCTCCGCCAGAATGACCCGAAGGGCGCGCTCGACGCTTTCGTCGCCGTCGCGGGCGACCGTGAGGGAGCCGATATCGGACGCCTGCTGATCCAGTGGGACAGCCTCGAGGCCGCGGAAGTGACCGAGACGCTCCTGTCCTACCAGCGCCACCTCGCCGAGGTCCGCTATACGCTCAACCGCAAGGAAGACGAGCTGACGAGCGACCTGCTCTACATTCCCGTCGTCGCCAACGTCATGATCGTCTTCATCAACTTCATCTTCGTCGGATACTTCCTGGAACAGCAGGAATTATTTGAACTGATCTTCTAACCCCCGACGCGTTCTTTGAAAGGAGGAACACACATGAAACAGTTTATCGTGCTCGTCAGCACAATCTGTCTCGGCATTCTGATCGCGACGTTCGTCATGGGCTTCAAGACGAACGCCCAGACACTGAACACGACGGCGACGAACAGCCTTCAGTCGCTGTCGATCAGTTCATCGGCGCCGAACGGGAACTGAGAAGGAGGGACGCCGGTGAAACAGTTTGTCGTGCTCTGCGCGATGATCGCGCTCGGTGTTTTTCTGTTCGGCCTCATCGCCGGCGGGGAGGATTCCCTGTACGGCGCCGTAAAGACCGTCTGGGAGGCCGAGATCGCCTCCAGGAGCGTTTTTCCGTAAGAAATCGAGGAATCTATCCAAATGAAACAATTCATCGTTCTGGCGGCCGTTCTGCCGCTCATGCTGCTCTTCGTCGCCCAGTACGCGATCGACCAAAGAAACCACGCCGCAACCGCGATCGCGGAGGAGGAGATCCGGGCCGCATGCGAACTGGCTCGCTCGGCGGGATGCTTTACACAGGAGATCCGGACGCAGCTGAAATCGAACCTCGCGGAGAAGCTCGGCCTGTCGCCGACCGACATCACCGTCACGGCAGACGAGGGAGTCGTCTACCGGCTGAATTACTTCGATTCCACGGGTGAACGCGGCCTGATCCGCTATTCCGTCAGCGTGCCGATCGGACGTGTCATGGCCGTAAGCGGCCTGTTTTCGACGAACACGCCGAATACGCGCGTTCTGACGATCCGCGGAACGATGGCGAGCGAGCGCCTGCCGTAAGGGGGACGGACCGATGAAAGTCTTTATCGTCTTTCTCTGCGTCCTGATCGTTTCCGTCGGATTCTTCGTCTACGAAGGAGATCTGTCCGGCTATCTGCGCCTCGAGGATTACCTCAAGAACCTCGCGGAGGAGGCGAGCATCGCCGCCGCCATGTATTACGACCCGTCCAAATTCGGTCAGGGATTATATATCCTTTCGGAAACGGAAGGTCTTAAGGCGGTCGACTACCTGGTCTCGGAGGCGAATCTCGCGCTTTCGGACGTTCGCGAGGGCATCCTCACGTATGAACTGGAACTCTTCGACGCGGAAAAGGGATTCGACGGGACGGACACGCATCCGTCCGCGAAGGTCACGGTCACGTACACGTGCGCGGACCTGTTCCGGCTTCCGTTCCTGCGCGTGACGTCCGTCACGCGCCAGGGAAAATACGCGATCCGATGAAAAAAACCTGCCGGAAACGGCAGGTTTTTTGGTAAACGGCGCCGCGCGTCGCACGACGCCGTTCAAGGCGTATGGGTTCAGTCGAGTCTCCGGAGATCGTAGGGCTCGAATTTGACATTTCGGTAGCCCTCGATGTCGAGGTGGACGTCTTCGCGGACCGCGTCGGACCAGTCGGAGTGGATCTCGCCGTTCTGTTTGATCAGGATGTCGTAAAGGATGTCGTATTCGACGCCGTTTTCGGGATCCGTTTCGATGATCGTCGAGTAGGGGAGCGTCTTGTGGTAGACGAGCTCCATCCCCTTGTAGTCGAAGTGGAAGCCGCAGCGCATCCGGCAGCCGTCGAGGAACCGGTACGTTGCGATCGAGGAGAGGTCCTTGATGATCTGGTCGTGTTCGACGTCGTAGAGGTTGTCGGGCGTCGTTTCGGTATAGTCGAAACGGAACTGGATGTTCGCGCCGGGGATGCGGAGCCACCGCTCGCAGAAGGGGATCAGGTGATCCGCCGGATAGTGTTTGTACAGCACGCAGTTGATCCGGAACGGAACGGGAAGCGCCTGGAGAAGCGAGTCGTTCGATTCGACGACGTAGTGCTGCATATGGCGGGAGACGTTGATGCAGGAGATCTTGTCCTTGTTCTTTTCGGTGAAGTCCAGCATCTCCTGCGCGCTGCACCAGGGCTGCACGGGGAAGGTCGTGTTGATGTAAACGTTGTGCGTATTGGGCACGGCGTCAAGCATGCGCTGGAGCGATTCGAGATTGGCAAAGGGCTCGCCGCCGGTGAACACGATATCGCAGCGCGGCGTGATCTCATCCATCGTGCGGATGCTCTCGATGATCTTTTCCACGGAAAAGCCGGAGCAGTTGGCGTATTCCTGTTTATTCACGCAAAACGGGCAGTTGTTCTGGCAGTCGTAGGGCACGAATACCGTGACGGTCGCGCCGCCCTCGCGGGTCTTGTAGGGATTGCTCATGGTGCTTATG
>JAEEUO010000070.1 GCA_016286935.1 Bacillota bacterium
CGAGGAGCCGGCGGACGACGAACCCGCCGCACCCGCGCCGGAATCCAGACCCGCGAAAGCGTCCGGGGACGGGAAATCCGCAGACGACGAACAGCTCAGTTTACTTTGATCGTCGCTTTTTCGGAGACGAATAAAGGAGAAGAAAGATGAACGACACTCTGAAGTTTATCGTTCCCGGCAAGCCGGAGTACATCGGCCCGGTCCGCATCGCGATCTCGATGATCGCGGCGGACCTCGGCTTCGACGTCGAGGCGATCGAGGACATCAAGGTCGCCGTGAGCGAGGCGTGCTCGAAGGCGATCTGCCCGGGCGCGGCCGGCCTCGGCCTCTATGAGGTCACGTGCGACGTCGGGACGGACGGCCTCGTGATCTCGGTGATCGACCGGGACGGCGGCTGCCAGTTCGGCGAGGTCGAAGATCCGTGCGTCGAATGCACGAAACAGGACGGCCTCGGCCTTTCGGTCCTGCGGGCGCTGATGGACGACGTGTCCGTGTACGAACACGCCGGCATCGGAAGCGGCATCCGGATGACGAAGCGCGTGAAATAAGCGATGACGACGAGAGAAGAGAGAACAAAGGAACTCTTCCGGGAATACGCGAAAACGCGCGACGTGGCGCTCCGAAACCGAATCGTCGAGGAAAACCTCCGGCTGGCCGATATCCTGACGCGCAAATACAGCGGAAAGGGCGTCGACCAGGAGGACCTCTACCAGGTCGCCTCGATGGCGCTCGTGTTCGCGGTCGAACGGTTCGACCCGTCGATGGGATACGAATTCACGAGCTTCGCGACGCCGACGATCATCGGCGAGATCAAGCGCTATTTCCGCGACAAGGGCTGGGCGATGAAGGTCCCGCGCAAGCTCAAGGAACTCAGCGTCCGGATCCCCGAGATGCGCGAGGCGCTCGAGCGGAAGAACGGCCGGACGCCGACGGCGGCGGAGCTCGCGGAGGCGCTTTCCGTCTCGGAGGAGGAACTCCTCGAGGCGATGGAGAGCGGCAAGGCGTACGGAACGTACTCCCTCCAGCAGACGTTTGACGAGGGCGACGACGGCGACAATCCGGCGCTGGAAAAATACGCGGCCCACGAAGACCGCAGCTACGCGAGCTTCGAGAACGCCGACTTCATCCGCAGCGTCGTGAACCGCCTCCCGGAGGACCTCCGGAACGTCTTCCGGTGGCGCTTCCTCGAGGAGAAGACCCAGAGCGAGATCGCGGAACGCCTCGGCGTGTCCCAGATGTCCGTGTCCCGGATGGAGAAGAAGATCCGCGAGGCATTCAAATCCGAATTCTATTGATCCCCAGGAGAAACGATATGACAGACCAGATCAAACAGGAAAAACGGCCGCGCGTCTTTTCGGGCGTCCAGCCGACCGGCAACATCCACATCGGCAACTACCTCGGCGCGCTCGTCCAGTTCGTCGAGCTTCAGAACACGTCCGACTGCATCTACTGCATCGTCGACGAGCACGCGATCACGGTCCCGAACGATCCGAAGGAGCTTCGCGACCACATCCGCGACGTCGCGGCGCTCTATCTCGCGATCGGCGTCGACCCCGAAAAGTCGATCGTCTTCGTCCAGAGCGAGGTCCCGGCCCACGCCGAGCTCGGCTGGATCCTGTCCTGCAACGCCTACACCGGCGAGCTCTCGCGCATGACCCAGTTCAAGGCGAAGAGCCACGGCGACGAGAGCGTCGGGGCGGGCCTTCTGATGTATCCGGTCCTGATGGCGTCCGACATCCTGCTCTACGACACCGACGTCGTCCCCGTCGGCAACGACCAGAAACAGCACATCGAGCTGACGCGCGACCTCGCGATCCGCGTGAACAGCCGCTTCCCCGGCACGTTCGTCGTACCGGACGGACGCTTCGTCAAGAGCGGCGCGCGCGTGATGGCGCTCGACGACCCGACCGCGAAGATGTCGAAGTCCGCGCCGAACCCGAGATCGCGCATATCGTTATTAGACGATCCGTCGAAGATCAAGAAGGCGATCATGTCCGCGACGACCGATTCCGAGGGCTCGATCCGCTTCGACGTCGAAAACAAGCCGGGCGTTTCGAACCTTCTGTCGATCTATTCCGCGTTCTCCGGAAAGACGGTCCCCGAGCTGGAAAAGGCGTACGAGGGCTCCGGCTACGGCGCGTTCAAGAAGGACCTCGTCGAGGTGACCGTCGACGCGCTCGCTCCGATCCGGACGCGCTACGAGGAGATCCGCGGCTCCGCCGAGCTCGACCGCATCCTCGACGACGGCGCGGCGCGCGCGAACGCGATCGCGGAACGGGTGCTCCGCCGCGTCCAGAAAAAGTTCGGCCTCGGCCGTAAATGACCCGATCGTACATCCTGCGGCGTGTCCGCTGATATTCATGAATTGAGGTATTCGACATGAACACAAAAGCTTTGCAGCGAAAAGCACTGGACGTGCGCGAGGACATCGTCCGGATGCTCAGTCTCGCCGGCTCCGGCCATCCGGGCGGAAGCCTGTCCGCCGCCGACATCGGGACGGCGCTCTTCTTCGAGGTGATGGACGTCGATCCGAACGACCCGAAGAAGCCGGACCGCGACAAATTCGTCCTCTCGAAGGGCCACGCCGCGCCGCTGCTCTACGCGTGCCTCGCGGAGAAAGGATTCTTCCCGAAGGAGACGCTTTGGACGCTCCGGAAGATGGGCTCGATCCTCCAGGGACACCCGAACATGAACGAGGTCCCGGGCGTTGAGATGTCGACCGGCTCGCTCGGCCAGGGCTTCGGCACCGCGGTCGGCATGGCGATCGCCGGAAAGCTCGACAAGTCGAAGGGCCGCGTGTACGCGCTCCTCGGCGACGGCGAGCTCCAGGAGGGCATCGTCTGGGAAGCCGCGATGGCGGCCGCCCACCACAAACTCGACAACCTCACGATCTTCATCGACCACAACGGCCTCCAGATCGACGGCACGAACGACGAGGTCATGCGCGTCATGCCGATCGACGAGAAGTTCCGCGCGTTCGGCTGGGACGTCCGGGTCATCGACGGCCACGATATGGACGCGATCCTCGGCGCCGTGAAGGCCGCGAAGAAGGTCAAGGGAAGACCCCAGGCGATCATCGCGGAGACCGTCAAGGGCAAGGGCGTCTCGTACATGGAAAACGCCGTCGGCTGGCACGGAAAGGCCCCGAACGCGGAACAGACGAAGCAGGCGCTCGAAGAGCTCGCAGCCGCGCGCGCCGCGCTGAAATAGGAGGGAACGACGATGGCAGACAAAATTGCAACCCGCCAGGCATACGGCGAAGAACTGGCCGCGCTCGGCGCGACGGAACCGGACCTCGTCGTCCTCGACGCGGACCTCTCCGGCTCGACGATGACGAAATACTTCAAGGCCGCGTACCCCGACCGCTTCTTCAACGCCGGGATCGCGGAGCAGAACATGGTCGCGATGGCCGCGGGCCTCGCGGCGTCGGGAAAGACGGCCGTCTGCTCGACGTTCGCGATGTTCGCATCCGGCCGCGCGTTTGAGATCATCCGCAACGCGATCGGCTATCCGCACCTCAACGTGAAGGTCTGCGCGACCCACGCGGGCGTGACGGTCGGCGAGGACGGCGCGTCCCACCAGTGCGTCGAGGATCTCGCGCTGATGCGCACGATCCCCGGCATGACCGTCATCAACCCGGCGGACGGCGTTTCGGCGAAGCTGCTCCTCGACGCGGCGGTCCGGATGAACGGACCCGTCTACATGCGCTTCGGCCGCGCGTCCGTCCCGATCTTCTACAAGAGATCAGCGAAGCTCACGATCGGCAAGGCGGGCGTCCTCCGGAAGGGCGACTATATCGTCAACGGCGAGAAACGGTTCGCCGACGCGACGGTCATCGCGACGGGCATCGAAGTCGCGGAAGCGCTTGCCGCCGCCGAGCTCCTCGAAAAGCAGGGGATCCACGTCCGCGTCCTCGATATGCACACGATCAAACCGCTCGACGCGAAGGCCGTCCTCAAGGCCGCGAAGGAGACGGGACGGATCGTCACCGCGGAGGAGGGCACGGTCCTCGGAGGCCTCGGCTCCGCCGTCAGCGAAGTCGTCGCCGGCTCGAAGGAGAACTGCCGCGTCGCGATGATCGGCGTTCAGGACCGCTTCGGCCAGTCCGGCAAACCGGCGGAGCTGATGGAGGAATACGGCCTGACCGCGAAGCACATCGCGAAGGCCGTGAAGGGGCTTTTGAAGTAGCCCGGCGGAGGGAAACCGCCGAAACACGATAACGGAAAACCAAAACCGCCTGCGGAGCGTATCGCGCAGGCGGTTTTGCTTTCGTGGTTTTTATCGGACCGGAACCGTTCCGGGAGCGTCCCGGACGATGTACGGATCCTTCTCAGAACTTGCCGAGCGAGCCGGAGTTTTCCTGGTTCGGCATGTATTCGTCGCGCTTGCCGGGCAGGATCGCGTTGAGGATGATGCCGACGATCGAGGCGACCGCGAGGCCGGAGAGGCCGATCCGCATATCGCCGATCATGAAGGAGATGGCGCCGGTCGCGTTGTTGCCGGCGGTCGTGATGTTCGCGCCGAGGAGGCCGGAGAAGTTGATGCCGAGGGCGAGGCCGAGGATGACGGCCGCGACGATGACGTTGCGGGATTTCTGGAAGTCGGTGTGGTTCTCGACCATGTTGCGGACGCCGACCGCGGAGATCATGCCGTAGAGGACGATCGAGACGCCGCCGACGGTCGCGGAGGGCATCGCGGAGATCAGGGCCGCGAACTTCGGGCAGAACGAGAGGACGACCGCGTAGACGGCGGCGAGGCGGACGACCATCGGATCGTAGACCTTCGTCAGGACGAGGACGCCGGTGTTTTCGCCGTAGGTCGTGTTGGCCGGGGCGCCGAAGAGCGAGGCGATCGTCGTGCCGATGCCGTCGCCGATGAGCGTGCGGTGGAGGCCCGGGTCTTCGATCAGGTTCTTTTCGATCGTGCCGCCGATCGCGGAGATGTCGCCGACGTGTTCCATCATCGTCGCGAAGGCGATCGGGACGATCATGATGATGGAGGAGATGAGGAGGCCGGTGTTGACGTTGCCGGAGGCGAAGAGACCGAAGACGGTGTCCTGGGTCTGGAACGGGAGGCCGATCCAGGCGGCATCCTTCACGGCGGAGAAGTCGACGTTGCCGGTCAGGGCCGCGACGAGGTAGGAAACGAGGACGCCCATCAGGATCGGGACGATCTTGATCATGCCCTTGCCCCAGATGTTGCAGACGATGATGACGACGATCGCGACGAGGGCGATGCCCCAGTTCGACGAGCAGGAGTTGATCGCGGACGGCGCGAGGATCAGGCCGATGGCGATGATGATCGGGCCGGTGACGACGGGCGGGAAGTACTTCATGACGTTCTTCGAGCCGAACGCCTTGCAGATCAGCGCAAGGACGAGGTACAGAAGACCGGCGCACGCGACGCCCGCGCAGGCGTACGGAAGCGATTCGCGCTGGGAGAGGCCGAACTCGGAGCCGGACGCGATGACGGCGAAGTAGCCGCCGAGGAACGCGAACGAGGAGCCGAGGAAGACGGGGACCTTCTTTCCGGTGACGAGGTGCATGAAGAGGGTCGCGAGACCGGCGAACAGAAGCGTCGCCGATACGCTGAGTCCGGTCAGGATCGGCACGAGGACCGTCGAACCGAACATGGCGAAGAGGTGCTGGGCGCCGAGGACGAGTACCTTTCCGGTCCCGAGTTGTTTGGCGTCGTAGATCGCTTTGTCGTTCATGAGAGTTAAGTTTCCTCCTATCAAATAAAACCACAGTTATAATTACCGGTGCAAACAGGCGCTCTCTCCGCGGACCGCTCAGCGGACACGGTCGAGGAGCGTGACGGACATTTCGTCGTCGTATTCGGGCAGGTTCACGCTGACGAGCTCGTCGCGCGAAGTCGGGATGTTCTTGCCGACGTAATCGGCCTTGAACGGAAGCTCGCGGTGGCCGCGGTCGACGAGGACGGCGAGCTGGACTTCGGCGGGGCGGCCGAGCGTGAAGAGGCCTTCGATCGCGGCGCGGACCGTGCGGCCCGTGTAGAGAACGTCGTCGACGAGGACGATCCGTTTTCCGGTCACGTCGAAGGGAATGTCGGTCCCGGTCAACTCGGGAAGCTCGGTCTTTTCGGTGAGATCGTCGCGGTAATGGCTGATGTCGAGAGCGCCGATCGGAACGGGCAGAGAGCCCGGCTCGGCGGAGAGCAGGTTCGCGCGGAGGCGCAGCGCGAGCGGAACGCCGCGGCGGCGGATGCCGACGAGGCAGATGGACTCGAGTCCCTTGTTCTTTTCGGCGATCTCGTGGGCGATCCGCATCAGCGCGCGGCTCATCGACGGCTCGTCCATGATGTTCGCTTTCCACCGGTAGCCCGGGATCCGTTCCGCCATAAAAAAACCTTGCCTTTCCGCGGCAAGATCAGGGGCATATTACGGGGTCTCTTGTATCTTGCCGGTCTCTCGGTACCGCATTAAAGATGTCTGTAAACAGTATACCGCAGGGGAGCGAAAAGTCAAGGAGAAGAACGTGTCCGCGAACGGAAAAAACGCGGCCCCGGACAGTTGCACGCAGA
>JAEEUO010000071.1 GCA_016286935.1 Bacillota bacterium
CATCGACGGGCTCGAGGAGCGCCTCATCACGCGCTTCGGCTGGGGCATGATCGCTGACATCCAGCCGCCGGAATTCGAGACGCGAGTCGCGATCCTCCAGAAAAAGGCCGAACAGGACAGCGTTCCGATCACCGAGGGAATGAACGAAGTCTTCTTCCTGATCGCGGAACACGTCAATTCCAACATCCGCGATCTCGAAGGCGCTCTGAACCGCGTCGTCGCCTACGCGAACATGATCGGAAAGCCCGTTTCCAAACAGCTCGTCCGGGAGGCGCTGCGCGATCTCTTCTCCGACGAGGAGATCGTCATCACGCCGAACATCATCAAAAAAGTCGTCGCGAGCTACTACGGGATTAAATCCGCCGACCTCGATTCGGAATCGCGCGCAAGGAACGTCTCCTACCCGCGCCAGATCGCGATGTATCTGTGCAAGGATCTGACGAATCTGTCTTATCCGAAGATCGGAGACGTGTTCGGCGGACGGGACCATACGACCGTCATCCACGCCTGCAAGACGATCACGAAAGATATGAAGGAAAACGAATCGCTCCGCGAGCTGATCGAAAAGTTCCGGACAAACCTGACGGAACAGGCGTAATTCACAGGGCTGTGGATGAAAAAAGACCGTTTTCCACACGGTTATCAAGAGCGTAAAAACGCTGTATGATATGAAATCATAAGCCCTTCCGGACTTATCCACACTGTCCACACCCCCCTAATACTGTAACTGCTGCGAAAGACTAAAATAAAAGGAGGCCCGTCCGCAATGAAAATCTCCGTCAACCAGTCGCTGCTGTCTAAAGTCCTGAACGTCGTCTCAAAAGCCGTTTCTTCGAGAACGACGATCCCCATTCTGAAGGGGATCCTTCTGAAGACCGTTCCGGAGGGACTGAAACTGTCCGCTTCCGATCTCGATATCTCGATCGAAAAGACAGTACCGGTCACGGTCCTCGAAGAAGGCTCCGTCGTCGTTCCCGCTTCCCTTTTCACGGACATCGTCAAGATGCTTCCGAACGGAGAGATAGAGATCTCGTGCGATCCTTCGATGAACGTCACGATCAAATGCCTGACGTCGGAATACTCGATCGTCGGCCAGTCTCCCGAAGAGTTCCCGAGCATCGGCGAGATCAGCGCGAAGGAAACGTATGAATTCGACAAAAACGCGTTCAAGGAGATGATTTCCAGAACGTCTTTTGCGGCTTCCATCGACGAATCGAAGGGCATCATCGTCGGCATCCTGATGGAGCTCGACGAGGGCGCGATGAACATGGTCGCGCTCGACGGCTTCCGGATGGCCGTCGCGAGAAGCTCCGTCGCCTCTCTCGACCGGAAGCGCATCATCATCAACGCGCGCATCTTAAGCGAGATCAACAAGATCCTGATGGATATTCCCGACGCGGATACCGTAAAGCTGACGCTCGATGAAAAGCGCGGCGTCGTTGACATCTCCGACACGAAGATCATCATCCGCCTCCTGGAAGGCGAATTCATCCGCTATCGCGACATCCTCCCGAAGGAACACAAAGTCCGCGTGACGGCAAACCGCAAGGAACTCGTCGACGCGATCGAACGCGCTTCGGTGATGGCGCGGAAAGGTAAAAACAACCTCATCGTTCTTTCCGTCGCGGACGACCGTCTGACGATCACCTCCCGTTCAGAGGAAGGCACGGTCCGCGAGGAACTGTTCATCCAGCTCGAAGGCGACGAGATCCGCATCGGCTTCAACGCGAAGTTCATCCTCGACGCTCTGAAGGCCGTCGACGACGAAGAGATCCTTCTCGACATGAATACTTCGGTCAGCCCCTGCCTGATCCGCCCGGTCGAGGGAGACGCGTACGAGTACCTGATCCTTCCCGTCCGTATTTCCGCGAACTGACCGCTGTTTGAGTAAAAAATGTATTTTAAGAGCTTAACGCTTCAGAATTTCCGCAACTACGATTCGCTTGTTGCGGATTTTCATCCGAACGTGAATATCGTGACCGGTGAAAACGCCCAGGGAAAAACGAATCTGATCGAGGCGCTTTATTTCATGAGCCTCGGGAAGAGCTTCCGGACGTTCCGCGATTCCGAGCTGATCGGTTTTCAAAAGGATTTCTGCCGGCTGAAGAGCGTGTTCGTCAAGGACGGCGATGAACAGACGCTTGATTTCACGATCTCCGGAGAAGCGAAGGAAGCGCGCCTGAACGGCGTCAAACTCACAAAAAACAGCGATCTTCTCGAACAGGTCTATACGGTGATCTTCAGCCCGGAAGATTTAAAGATCGTGAAGGATGAGCCCGAAAAGCGGCGGCGCTTCATCGACCGGGAGCTCTGCATGATGGATCCGATCTATTACAGGGCACTTTCCCGCTACAAAAAAGCCCTTCTGCAGCGCAACAACCTCCTCCGCGAGAACAGGCCGGACAAGGGCCTTGTGTCCGTCTGGAACGAAGCACTCGCGAACGAGGGCGCGAAGATCATCCGCCGTCGCGCCTCCTTCATCGAGCGGCTGAATACCGTCTCTTCCGGCCTCCACGATTCCATCACCCAGGGAAAAGAAAAACTGAAACTGACGTACGAGTCGGACTGCGAGCGGGCAGACGACCAGGAAGCGCTCTTTTTCGAGATATTGGAGCGCAATTATGAGCATGATCTTTTCCGGCGGACGACGACGAAGGGCCCGCACCGCGACGACATCGGCATCGAGATCGACGGAACGGACGCGCGCCGGTATGGTTCGCAGGGACAGCAGCGGACGGCCGCCCTTTCGCTGAAGCTCGCGGAGATCAATCTGATCCGGGAGGAAACGGGTGAGGACGCCGTTCTTCTTCTCGACGATGTGCTGTCGGAACTCGATCCGAATCGCCAGGCCTTCCTTCTGAAGACGCTGTCAAGCGTGCAGCTTTTCATCACCGCGGCCGAACGGAGCGCCTCCCTTCTCGAAAAAATACCGGCTTACCGGCTTTTTATCATCGAAAACGGTACGATCAGGGAGATGTTCGACGTCGAGTGAAGCGTACAAGCGGCGGAAGCGTTACGATTGCAACGGTTTTCGCGGCAACACAACATCCTGTGTAAAAACAGATCGTAGAAGGCAAAAAGACGCTATCGATGGGGTTGCTTTACAATAACACAAAACAGTAAACGAAAAAACGGGCTATTTTTGCCGTTGAAACGCGTTGAAAAAGCGTGTTTTCCGGTTGACAAAGCGATTATTTTTCCATTATAATTTGTAGGCTAATGCTGATAACAAGGAGGTGAAAAAACCATGGCTCAGAGAAAAGGCACCTACCAGCCGAAGAAGAAGCAGAGAAGCGAAGAACACGGCTTCCTGAAGAGAATGTCGACGAAGAACGGCCGCAACGTTCTCAAGAGAAGAAGACTGAAGGGCAGAAAGAAGCTGACCGCGTAATGCTGAACCCTCTTGTTCTGCGGAAGGAGCGGGATTTCAACGCCCTGTATACCAAAGGAAAATCGATGGGAGGTCGTTTTACGATCCTGTTCTACAGGAAAAACGGGCTCTCTTTTTCCCGTAAAGGATTTCTCGCAAGCAAGAAAGTCGGCAACGCCGTCCAGCGCAACCGCGCCAGAAGACTCATGAAGGAGTCGGTCCGCCTGATCGAAGCGTCGACTCCTCTGAAACCGGGTTATGACGTCCTGTTCATCGCCCGCAATTCGATCAACAACCAGAACTGTGCGGATGTGAAAAAACAGATTGAAGCCGCAATGAAACGGACCGAACTGATATGAAACACGTACTGATCTTTCTCGTAAGACTGTACCAGAAATTCATTTCGCCCCTCTTCCCCGCGACGTGCCGGTTTTATCCGACATGCTCCGAATACTTTATTCAGGCTGTACAGAAATACGGGGCTTTGAAGGGCACCTGGCTCGGACTCAAACGTATCTCCAAATGCCATCCGTGGCATGAAGGGGGATACGATCCATTAAAATAGGAGAATTCACGCTTATGCAGATCTTATCTCTCCTCGGATATCCGTTCGCGATCGTCCTCGCGTTTCTCTATCGCCTCATCGGCAACTACGGCATCACGCTGATCGTCTTTACGCTCGTGATCTGTGCCGCTATGATCCCGCTGTATGCGAAGCAGATCAAATCGACTTCGCGCATGAGCGAGATCCAGCCGAAGATCCAGGCGATCCAGACGAAATACGCGGGCGACCAGCAGACGATGAACATGAAGCTGCAGGAGCTCTACAGACAGGAGCACTACAGCCCGACGCAGGGATGCCTCCCGATGTTCCTCCAGATGTTCGTCATCATGGGTCTTTTCGCGATGCTGCGGAATCCGATGATGTTCATCGACGTTTCGAAGAACGCGATGTACGAAGCCCTCGTCATGGGAACGCACGAATCGTTCCTGTGGATCAAGGATCTCTCCCAGCCCGATCCCTGGATCCTGCCGATCCTGACCGGCGTTGCCCAGTTCCTGACGAGTTTTATCACGCAGAAGACGAACCCGGCGCCCCAGCAGCCCGGCATGGGTTCGATGAAGTTGATGGGGTATTTCTTCCCGGTCATGATCCTCTGGCTCGGCCGTTCGATGCCTGCCGGACTGACGATGTACTGGTTCGTCCGTTCGGTGTTCACGATCGTCCAGACGGTCTTCCTGAACAAATCCCGTGAGAAGGAACTGCTTCGTCGCGAAGTTGAAAAGGAGTTTAAGTAACGTATGATCATCAACGCCATTGACAAGTGGGGCACTACGGTCGACGAAGCGGTGTCCCTGGCTCTGGCTGATTTGAACTGCTCAAAAGAAGATGTGGAGGTCACCGTTCTCGAGGAACCGTCGAAGGGCTTCCTCGGCATCGGCGCAAAGCTTGCCCTTGTCCACGTCGAACGCAAAAAACCCTCGAAAAACGAGAGCAAATCACAGCCGGAAAAGGAACAGAAACCCGAACCCGCGCGCAAACAATACGGGCCGATCGCCAAGGAAGAAGTGACCGAGGAAGAAAGCCGCATCGACCGGACGAGCCCGCTGCCCGGAAAGAAGGAGCGCGGCAAAAACCGCAACCGCAACAAAAACCGCAAGAACGAGGGCGAAAACAAGGCCCCCAAGGCGGTCCAGGAACCCGCGGAACTCCCCGAAGAATACTTCACCGCCGACATCCACAAAAAGCCCGACAATCTCGTTCCGGACGACGATACGCCGGCGCTCGGCTTCCTCAAGATGCTCGCCGAAAAGATGGCGCTCGACGTCGAAGTCAAAGGCTATAAGAACGACGAATGCGTCTATATGGACATCAGCGGCAAGGATGCCGGAACGCTGATCGGCAAACGCGGCGCGACGCTCGATTCGATCCAGTATCTGACGAGCCTCGTCGTGAACAAGGAGTCCGAAGGCTATACGAAGGTCATCGTCGACGTCGAAAACTACCGCGAAAAGCGCGAAAAGACGCTGACCCAGCTCGCGAACCGCCTTGCCGGAAAGGTCCTCCAGAGCGGAAAATCCGTCCGCCTCGAGCCGATGAACCCGTACGAACGGAAGGTCATCCACGCGACGCTCCAGAAATACCCCGGTGTGAACACCCGGAGCGAAGGCGAAGAGCCGTTCCGCCGCGTCATCATCGAGCGCGACCGGAAGCAGAAAGCCGACAAGAAGGCCGCGGCCCCCGCGGACAGCGCGCCTCTTGAAGCGCCCGCGGAGAACGAAGAATAAACGAGGAAAGCGGATTTCGGCTGCGAGATCCGCTTTTTTATCGCGAACGGAAAGGAAACGCTGACGATGTACGCATCCGGCGACACGATCGCCGCCATTTCAACCGCATACGGAGAAGGAGCGATCGCGATCGTCCGCGTATCGGGGCCGGAGGCAGCCTCCGTCCTGGCGAAGGTCTTCCGGCCGAAGCACGGAACGGGACCGGACCGCGCGCTGCGCTACGGATACGCCGTATCCGCGGACGGTACGGTGATCGACGAGGTGCTCGCGGTCTTTATGAAGGGTCCCGCGACGTACACGGGCGAGGATCTGTGCGAGATCCAGTGCCACGGCGGAACGCAGTCGGCGCGGCGGATCCTCGCGGCCTGCCACGACGCGGGCTGCCGCTACGCGGAGCCGGGCGAATTCACGAAACTCGCGTTTCTGAACGGCCGTCTCGATCTCGCGGAGGCGGAATCGGTCATCGATCTGATCGAGGCGGGCTCTTCCCGCGCCCACGAAGAGGCGCTCCGGAAGCTTTCGGGATCGCTCTCCGAAGAGATCCGCGCGCTCCGGGAGGTGCTCGCGGACGAACTCGTCCTTCTCGCCGTGAATATGGACTATCCCGACGAGGATATTGAAATCGCAACGCTTGAGAAACTTCGCGAGGCGCTTCTGCCCGTCCGGGATCGCGTCGAACGGCTCGTCCGTTCGGCGGACGAGGGCAGGATCGTGCGCGACGGCATCTCCTGCGCGATCGTCGGCAGGCCGAACGTCGGCAAATCGTCGCTCCTCAACGCGTTTCTGCGCGAGGACCGCGCGATCGTGACCGATATCCCCGGCACGACGCGCGATACGATCGAGGAGGCCGTCTCCGTCGACGGCATCCTCGTCCGCTTC
>JAEEUO010000072.1 GCA_016286935.1 Bacillota bacterium
GAGGCCGTTGATCATGACGAACAGCGTGCGCTCGCAGCCGTTGAAGTAGCCGAAGCTGCAGAACAGGAGCGGCGTCAGCATGCAGTCGATCGCGTACGCTTTCAGATAGCTTTGGCAGGCATCCACGACGGCGGGATCCTTCGAGAAGATCGCGCCGAGCAGATCGCCGTGGAAGAACGACATCCAGAACACGGCGACGTTGATCGCCATCGACGTCAGGACAGCGATCCGGAGTCCCTTCTTCGCGCGTTCCGGCTGGTTCGCGCCCATGTTCTGGGCGGTGAACGCGCTCATCGCCTGGGAATACGCGGACGGGATCAGCATGATGAACGCGCAGATCTTCTCGCCGACGCCGACGCCGGCGGAGGCGATGACACCCATGTCGTTCACCATCATCTGGATGAACATGAAGCTGAAGCCGACGAGGATCTCCTGAAGGGCGATCGGCGCGCCGAGCCGCAGCTCCTTCCGGACGATCTCGCCCTTGAGACGGAGCATCTCGCGCCGGAAGACGATCGGCAGACGTTTCCGGCGGATGAACAGAACGCTCAGAACGACCGAAAGCGCCTGGGCGAACACCGTCGCGGCCGCCGCGCCCGCGGCTCCGAGGCCGAGGACGGCGACGCAGATCAGATCGCCCGCGATGTTCGCCACGGTCGCGATCAGAACGGTCAGAAGCGGCGTCTTCGAATCGCCGATGCCGCGGAAGATCGAGCCGATGATGTTGTAGGCGATGATGAAGAGCGACCCGGCGCCGCAGATGCGGATATACGAGGCCGTCTCGCGGAACGCCTCCTCGGGCGCTTTCATGAACGACGCCCAGCCGTTCGGGAAGGCGGTCAGAAGAACGGTCATCAGAACTCCGATGACCGCGAAGAGGACGATGCCCGTTCCCGTCGCCTCGCCGGCCTTTTCGGGATCGCGGCGTCCGATCTCCTGGCCGATCAGGACCGTCACGCCCATCGCGAGGCCGGTGATGACCATCGTGACGGTCATCGTGACCATCGAGCCCGTCGCGACACCCGAAACGTCTGCCGTTTCCGCGAACTTGCCGACGATCAGAAGGTCGACGGCGCCGTAGAGGCTTTGCAGGAACAGCGCGAACAGGATCGGAAGAGCGAATTTCGTCAGACTCGGAAAGATCGGGCCGGACAGGAGAGCAAATTCTTTTGTCGTCTGATCGTTCAGACGGGGGGCGTTTTCAGACATGGATTCAGGCGCGGTTCGGGTTCCAGAAGTTGGGGAGGAAGAGCGTCATCACGGGCATGAGTTCCAGACGGCCGACGAGCATGAAGAACGCCAGGAACAGCTTCGTCCACGCGGGGAAGAAGGCGTACGTGCAGACCGGGCCGATCGCCTCGAATCCGGGTCCGATGTTTCCGAGACAGCTCATCGACGCAGCGAGCGACGTCAGGAGCGACGCGCCGGAGAACGAGACGACGAAGCCGCCGAACAGGCAGAGCCCGAAATACAGGAACAGGAATGTTGAGATGACGCCCACCGTCTCCTCCGCCATCGGCTGTCCGCCGATCCGGATCGAGACGACCGCGTTCGGGTGGATCTTTTCGGTCAGGCCGCGGCGGATGATCTTGAAGAACGCGATGACGCGGATGACCTTGACGCCGCCCGCCGTCGAACCGGCCGAGCCGCCGACGAAGAACAGCGCGAAGATGATCATGCGGGCCGCCGTCGGCCACACCTCGTAGTCGCCGATGCCGAAGCCGGTCGTCGACATGATCGAGGCGGCCTGGAAGGCGGAATGGCGCACGGCGTCTCCCGAGGAGACGTACGTCCCCGAGAGGAGGAGGATCGTGAAGATCAGGAGCGTCGCGCCGGCCCAGATCGAGAGATACGTGAGGAGCTCGGCGTCGTGGCGGATCTTGCGCGATTCGCGGTGGATCAGATAGAAGTAGACCGGGAACCGCACGCCCGCGAGGAGCATGAACAGGGTGATGACCCATTCGATGTAGGGGCTGTTGAAAGCGGCGATCGACGCGTTGTACGTCGAGAAGCCGCCTGTTCCCATCGTCGAAAGGGCGTGGTTCAGCGCGTCGAACAGGCTCATCCCTCCCGCGAGGAGCAGGAGGCATTCCGCGGCCGTCAGACCGCCGTAGATCATATAGAGCAGCTTCGCGGTGTTGCTCTGTTTCGCGGTCAGCTTGTCGTTCGTCGGGCCGGTCGATTCCGCCGCCATGAGCTGGGTCCCGCCGATGCCGAGCGACGGCAGGAGCGCGATCGCGAAGACGAGGATGCCCATGCCGCCGAGCCAGTGGAGGAGCGACCGCCAGAAGAGGACGGCGTGGGGAAGGATCTCGATGTCTTCGATGATCGTCGCGCCGGTGGTCGTGATGCCGGACATTGCCTCAAACCACGCGTCGACGCCGCTCGGGATCGCGCCCGACAGAACGAACGGGACGGCGCCGACCGTCGCGGCCAGAAGCCACGTCAGCGTCGCGATCAGAAGGCCCTCGCGGATGCGGATCCGCTTCGTCTCGGGACGGAAAAACGCCGTGCCGAGACCGCCGAGGATCCCGGCCGCGGCGGCCGTCTCAAAGAACGCGGCCGCCGCCTTTCCCTCGCCGTAAAGCACGCCGAAAAGACCCGGCAGAAGCAGGGCTGCGGCGACGATCAGAAGAATGATCGAGAGGATTTTCCCGATGAGGCGTCCGTTCAGCGTCATTAGTTTTCTTTTTTCTGGAACAGTTCCTCCATCTCCGCGATCTGGGAGAGGAGGCAGAAAACGATGAGATGGTCACCCGGATAGATGACTGTATTGCCATGGGGGATCAGGACGTCGTTTCCGCGGAGGATGCCCGCGAGAAGGACGTCGGGCGGGAATGTGATGTCTTTCAGCGGCCGGTTCAGAACGGCGTTCATGCCCGTTTCCGCGACGATCTCGATGAATTCGGCCTGGCCCTGGATGACCTTCGAAAAGATCACGCGGCGGCGGCCCTGGACGAAGCGGAGGATCTGGGCGACGGTGATGTCGGTCGGATTCAGCGCGACCGAGATCCCCATCTGTTCGATCAGATTGCCGTAGCTCTTGCGGCTGACCTTCGCGATGACGTCCTTGATGTTCCGCTGATAGGCCTGGAGAGCGAGGAGAAGGTTCTCCTCGTCGAAATTCGTAAGCGAGACGAACGCGTCCATCTCGTCGATGTCTTCCTGTTCGAGGAGCGCCACGTCGGTTGCGTCGCCGCAGAGGATCATCGTCCGTCCGAGGTGTGAGGCCAGATACTCGCACCGTTTCCGGTCGATCTCGATGATCTTGACGAACACGCCGTGGTCCGCGAGGAGCTCCGCGAGATAGAACGCCGTCTTCCCGCCTCCCGCGATCATGACCTTCTCGATCCTTGCTTTTTCGTTCTTGCGCTTGTCCGTGTACTGGCGGATGGCGTCGTCGCGGCCGAGCAGATAGATCGTATCGCCGGAATGGAGGACCGTCTGGCCGTTCGGCACGATGATCTTTCCGCCGCGCGAGACGGCGACGATCAGGACGTCGCCGAGGCTTTCGGCGATCTCGCTGACGGTCTTGCCGAGGATCGACGGAAGGTTGTCCGCCTCCCACTGGATGATCGACACCGCGCCGGTGTTGAAGTAGCCGTTGTTCAGATCGTACCGCTGCACGAGGTAGCGGTTGATCTCGTACGCCATCGCGCGGTCCGGGTTGACGATGAAGTCGACGTCGAACGCGTTTTGAAGGAAGTCGCGCTGGTGGACGTATTCGGGGTCGCGCACGCGCGCGATCGCCTTTTTCGCGCCGAGCTGTTTCGCCGCCTTCGCGATGACGAGGTTCTTTTCGTCTTCATTCGCGACGGAGATGACGAAGTCGTATTCGCCGATGTTCATCCGCTTCAGCGCGTCCGGGCTCTTCGCGTTCGTCTGGACGGTCAGAACGTCCATCGCGTTCTCCGCTTTCTGGAGAAGCGACGCTTCCTTGTCGACGAGGGTGATGTCGTAGCCGCAGCCGAGCAGCGCCGTCGTCAGCGCCATGCCGAGCTTGCCCGCTCCGATGACCGCAATTTTCATCGCGTTCCCTCCTTTCCATATATACGGATTATATCATATTTACGGGATCAGTTCCATCAGTTCGCGTTCCGAATCGAGATCGGCCTTCGTCGGATACGTCTTTTCGAGCGCGTCGAAGCGCTTCAGGCATTCTCCGGCCGCCTTCTCGTCGCCCTTCACCGCCTTCGCGACGGCGTATTCGGAACGGATCACGCTCGGATAGTTCCGCATCGCCTTCCGGAACTGCTGCATCTCCTTCGTCTCGAACGCGGCGGTATCCGCTTCGGAGCCGCGCTCCAGCGCGTCGATGAACGTGCGGTCGAGCGTCAAAAAGCTTTTGTAGAGTCCGATCAGCGCCGTCTCCGGGTCTTCCATCGCGTCGATCAGGTTCTTCGCCTCCGCGAAGTCGTGGCGGTCCATCGCGCGGTTTTCTCGAAGCGCGAGCTGGGAGACGATCATCGTGTTCGTCAGGTCCGCGTCCTCCGCCAGATCGAACAGGGCCGGATCCATATCGCGGAGGCGGATGCCGTCGAGCTGGAGCAGCTCGTTCACCTTCAGCTGGACCCAGAACGCGCGGAGCGCCTCCGGATCCCTGCCGAGATGGAGCGCGTTGTAGCCGTCGTTCGGGAGCATCTTCAGCGTCATCGGGACGCCGTTCGTGATCGCCGTATAGACGTTCAGCGCGATGCACAGAACGCAGAACACCGCCCACGGGCCGATCCGCCCGGAGATGAGAAACAGGACGGTGAACAGGACCGCGGCGATCAGGTTCATCAAAGCGCCGCCGAAATTGTAGAGCATATAGGGGAACGTTCCGTTCACGGGCTCCGGAGGGCTCATCAGGCACTGTCCGCCCGTTCCCGCCAGCGAGAAGCGCTTCCACGCGAAGCCCTCCTTCGTCTTCACGAGCATCAGCGAGAACACGCGGAACGAACGGAAGCGGTAGCCGGTCAGAAGTCCGAAGACGAGGTGGCCGCTTTCGTGGATGACGATGCCGAGGATCCACGCGACGAAGATCAGGAGCAGATACGCGACGTAGCGGAGCATGAACGTCCCGAAGCCAGTCTCAGCCGTTTCGTACGGTTCGATCCCGAGAAAGATGATCGCATACCCGGCGGCGACGCCCGCCGCAAGGCCGAGGACGATCGCCACGATCGTCCCGATCGGGTTTTTTCTGTTCCGTTTCGCGCCTTTGTCCATTCTCCCGCATCCTTTCTAAACGAAACCGCGGGCCAGTCGAATCGCTGACCCGCGGTTTCACTATACCTTATTACGGCTTATCCCGCAAGATTTCCTAGAAGATTCCCATCAGTTCCTCTTCGGAGAGCATCGGGATGTTCTCGCCGGCGAGGACGGCCTCGGCGTGGAGCACGTCGTCGACGCGGAGGACGACGTAGGCGCTGTCCGCCTTCGAGCCCGTAAACGCGTAGAGGTATTCGATGTTGATGTCGGCGTCCTTCAGGATGTCGAGGATGTCGGAAAGCGCGCCGGCCTTATCGCTCATCTCCGCCGCGATGACGTCGGTCTCGCTGACGATGAGCTTCTCGGAGAGGATCGCCTTCGCCTTCACCGCGTCCGAAACGATGACGCGCAGGATGCCGAAATCCTTCGTGTCGGCGAGGGAGAGCGCGCGGATGTTGACGCCGGCGGCCGAGATCAGCTTCATCGTATCGGCGAGGCGGCCGGGCTTGTTGTCCAGAAAAACGGATAATTGTTTGACAGACATGTTCGTTCTCCTTTCCTTCGATCAATCGTGCAGTTTGCGCTTGTCGATGACGCGGACGGCCTTTCCCTCGCTCCGTGCGATCGACTTCGGCGGGACGAGGTGCATCTTCGGTCCGATGCCGAGCATCGTGCGCATCGCGGCTTCAAGCGCGTGCTCGCGGTTCTGGATGTCGGCGATCTTGTCCGAGAACTGGTCGGGATTGAGCTCGACGTAGACGTCGAACGTGTCGTTGTTCTTCGCGCGGTCGACGACGATCTGGTAGTTCGGCGAATAGCCTTCGTTCAGGAGCACCGTCTCGATCTGGCTCGGGAAGACGTTGACGCCGCGGATGATCATCATATCGTCGGAGCGGCCCATCGGCTTCGACATCCGGACGTGGGTCCGGCCGCAGGAGCACGGTTTCCGGGAGAGAACGCAGATGTCGCGCGTCCGGTAGCGGAGAAGCGGGAAGCCTTCCTTGTCGAGGGACGTGAAGACGAGCTCGCCCTTCGACCCTTCCGGAAGGACCTCGCCCGTATCGGGATCGATGATCTCCGCGTAGAAGTGGTCCTCGTTGATGTGCATGCCGTTCTGCTCTTCGCATTCGAACGCGACGCCCGGGCCGCTCGTTTCCGTCAGACCGTAGA
>JAEEUO010000073.1 GCA_016286935.1 Bacillota bacterium
GAACGTCTCCGTCGGCTGGCTCTGGTTCGGATCGGACGGTTCATCCTCTTCGGGCTCCTCCTCGAAGACCTGGTCGACGGTGGAGGTCGTCTGGGTCACGGTGCCGATCTCCTCGTCGAGCTGAGAGATCTCCTCCTGGACGACTTCCTCGGTCTTTCCGAGTTCCTCATCCTCTTCCTTGAGCTTGTCGTCGGCGCCGTTGACGATCTGTCCGGCGTCGAGGTTCGGGACGTCCTCGTCGACGAGTTTGGCGAGTTCGGGGTCCTCCTTCAGGGCCTGGGCGGCGACGCCCGGGACGTCGTCGTTCGCCATCACGCGCTTTTCGGCGCTGCCCTGTTCGGTGGGCTCGACGGCATAGACGAGCTCGCCGCTCGTGACCTCGAGCACGTGGACGTTGCCGTCGGTGTCGAGATGGGAGATGGTCGCGTGGCCGTGGATCATACCCATGACTTCGGTGCCGACCCAGCCGAAGGAGCCGCGGACGCCCGTGACCTTCGAGAAGTTCCGGATCGACAGGCCCTCGTCGTCCGCCAGCGGCTTTTCGACGTTGAAGAAGAGCTTGCCGGATTTGATGGAGATCTCGAGCTGCTTGCCGGATTTCTTGACTTCGACCTTCGTCGCGGCGTCAAGTTTGATGGCCTTCGTGTCATCGAGGCTCAGGTACGCGTCCGACGAACGGCTCGTTTGAATGGTGTAGCCGTTGTAGAGGCGCAGGTCCGTGCGCGGGGTCACGGTCTTTCCCGAGGCGGTCTTGACCGTCACGGTTCCGTTGTACTCCGCGAGGCGGATCGTCGTTCCGGTCGCCTTGTCCGCCGCCGCGGCGTTCCCGGCGAGCCCGTAAAGGGACGCAAGGACGATCAGCAGCATCACCAGGGCCAGAGAAACAAGCCGTTTCATGATGTCATTCCTCCCATGCTTTGCTTTCGATAAACATATCTAAGATCCTCGGGTCCAGATCGCCCCTGCCGGCCATGTCGCGGAGGATGGCGAGCGCCTTCTCCAGCGGCAGGGCGGGTTTGTAGGGACGGTTTCGGGCCGTCAGAGCATCGAATACGTCGAGAATGGTAAGAAGCCGCACCTCGTCGGGGATCCGTTCCGCCGTGAGGTGGGCAGGGTAGCCGCGGCCGCTCAGAAGCTCGTGGTGGGCGGCCGCCCAGACCGGTACGTCCGCGTACTGTTTCGGAAATGTAACGCGGCTCAGGATGTGCTCCGTCAGAACGACGTGGCTCTCCATCACGGCGCGCTCCTCCGCCGTCAGCGTTCCCTTGCGGACCGAAAGACACGTATACTCGTCTTCCGTCAGCCACGGCTCCGTTTCGCCGTATTCGTTCACGAACGTCCGGGCGGCGAGCGCGTCGACCTTCGCAAGCAGATCGTCGGACAGGAAGCCGGCACCGTTGACGCGCCCGATCAGATCTTCCGCGATCTCGACGTCGGCCGTCAGCCCGCCGTATTCCTCCGGGGTCATCCCGCCTTCCCGCAGCGCGACGCGGCCGGTCAGCACGATCCGGCGGAACCGTTCGCGGATCCGTTCGAGGCGGTGTTGGTCGAGGCGCGCCGCCTTGTCCATGACTTCGAGCGGGATCGCGAGCTTGCCGACGTCGTGGAGCAGGACGGCGAGCAGGAACGTCCGCCGCTTTTCCTCCGGAAACGCCCACGGATCGCCGTTCGCCTCGAGCCGGTCGAGGAACTTCGCGGCCATCCGCGCCATGTTGCGGGTGTGGTCGGCGTTGTACGGCGTCAGCGAGTCGATTGCCGTCGAGAGCGCCGCGACGAGGGAATCGAGCAGATCGTTCGTCTGCTCGGCGTATTGCATATTGGTAATGCTGATCGCGGCCTGGGAGGCGATGGCGCTGACGGGCAGCTCCAGCTCCGGGGAGAACGCGACCGGCTCGCCGTGTTCGTCGAGCGCGTTGATGAGCTGCATCACGCCGATCCGTTCGCCGCGGTCGTTGTTCATCGGGATGACGAGCTGGCTCTTCGTCCGGTATCCCGTCATCGCGTCGTAGCGGAGGGAGCCCGAAAAGTCGAAGCGCGTCTCCGTGCGGACGTCGGGGACGTTGATCGTCTTGCCGCGGAGCGCGACGTACGAAGCGACGTAGCATTCCTCCATCGGAACGGGGGGAAGGGTGATCGGCGAATCGTGGCCGCCCTGGCGGACGTTCATCGAGCGCGTCACCATCCGGCAGAAGTGGAGGCCGTCGTCCTCGAGCAGGTACAGCGTGCCGGCGTCGCAGCACGCGACGTCCATCGCCGTATCGAGGATCGCGCTCAGGAGCGCTTCGCGGTCGCGTTCGGCGGAGAGGGCAAGGCAGACTTCGAGTACGCGGGACGTGCGTTCCTCCTTCGTCACAGCCGGATCACCTCTCCCTCGCGCGCGAAGCGGCAGTTCGGACGGACGGCGGCGAGCGACGCGGAGGCCGCGTCGAGGACCTTATCCGTGTGGGTCGGGTCGTGGTGGACGATCCGGACCTGTTTCGCGTGGCAGTCGCGGCCGAATTCCGCCGCGGCGTTCCAGGTGTTGTGGCCGTAGAACGTCTTTCCGGCCCACTCCTCCTCGGAGTACTGGCCGTCGATCAGGAGCAGGTCCGCGTCCTTCGCGAAGGCGAGGGCGCGCGGGCGGAACGCGTCCGTCAAAGTACAGTCCGTGATCACGACGACGGATTTCTTCCCGCTCTCGAGTCGGATCAGCGAGACGCCGCCCGGATGGACGCCTTCGATCGACCGGACGGTCACCGGGCCGATCTTCCCTTCGGCGGGAAGGCGGCGGAAGGAGACGCGCGCGGGGAAACCGTCGATCCGGACGGGCCAGAGCGGCGGCTGCATCAGGCAGTTGAGCTGGGCGCGGACGCCCTTGCCGCCCCGGTCCGCGCCGTAGACGGTGAGACGGGCGTCCGGCTGCTTCAGATAGGCGGACATCGGAAGCCCGAGGAGATGGTCGGTGTGGGGGTGAGTCAGAAGGAGAGGCAGTTCCTTCCGGGCGAGGATGTCGTCCGGAAGGCGAAGAAGCCCCGTTCCGGCATCGAGAACGATCGGCTGGCCGGCCAGCTCCGCGAGAAAGCACGTCGTGTGGCCGCCGTAGCGGCAGCAGTCCTTTCCGGAGACCGGCACGGAGCCGCGCGCACCGAGGATGACGAGACGGTCTTTCATTTCGATTCTCCTCCCGGCTCAGCGGTCCGTGTAGTCATAGCCCGTTTTCAGGGCCTTGAGGTTCAGGGGGATGAGCTTCGGCTTCGCCGCGAAGGAGCGCTCCACCTCGGCCGCGATGAGGTCGTAGGGGATCATCGGCAGGAACTTGGCGATGTAGCCGAGCGCGATGACGTTGGCGGTCTTGGAGTTGCCGACCTCCTGGGCCATCGTGCTGAAGGGGATGCGGCGGATGTCTTTACAGGCCGTCTCGGGCTCGAGCTCGACGAGGTCCGAATTGAGGATCATCGTGCCGCCCTCGCTCATCAGGGACTGGTAGTCGCGGAGCGACCGTTCGTCGAAGATGAGCATGATGTCGGCTTCGGAGATGATCGGCGATTCGACGCCGTCGGAGACGACGATGTTGCACATCGTGCGGCCGCCGCGCTTTTCCTGGCCGTAGAACGGCACGAACGTCACGTTATAGCCGGCTTTGATGGCCGCGTCGCAGAGCGTTTCGCCGAGGGTGATGACGCCCTGGCCGCCGATGCCGGAGAAGAGAAGTTCTTTTTTCATGGTTATTCAGCCTCCTTCGATGCGTCCTTGATCACGCCGAGCGGATAGACCTTCGTCATCTCGTCGTCGATCCAGTCGAGCGCCTTCGTCGGCGCCATCTTCCAGCCGGTCGGGCAGGGAGAGAGGACTTCGACGAAGGACATGCCCTTGCCGTCGAGCTGGAGCTGGATGGCCTTCTTCAGCGCCTTCTTGCAGGCGATGATGCGCTGGGGGCTGTTGACCGTCACGCGTTCGGAATAGATCACGCCGGGGAGCTCCGCGAGGATCTCCGCCATCTTGACGGGGTAGCCGGAGTTGTCGACGATGCGTCCGAGCGGGGCGGGCGCCGTCGTCGCGGTCTGGCCGAGCAGCGTCGTCGGGGCCATCTGGGCGCCCGTCATGCCGTAGATCGCGTTGTTGATGAAGATGACGGTGAACTTCTCGCCGCGGATGCCGGCGTGCATGATCTCGGCCATGCCTTCGGAGACGAGGTCGCCGTCGCCCTGGTAGACGATGACGCACTTCGAGGGGTCGGCGCGTTTGATGCCCGTCGCGGCGGCCGGCGCGCGGCCGTGGAGCGCCATATACGCGTCCATGTCGTAGTAGCGGTCGGAGAGGCAGGAACAGCCGATCGGCCACACGAGGATGCCGTTTTCCTGGAGGCCCATCTCGTCGATGAGTTCCGCCATGAGTTTATTCACGATGCCGTGGCCGCAGCCGCCGCAGTAGGTCGTGATCGCGTCGGTGAAGACTTCGGGGCGCTTGTAGACGTACTTTCTCATTTCGATTCACCTCCGAGCTTTTCGATTTCCGCGAGGACGTTCTTCGGGGACGGGGTCGTGCCGCCGAGCTTGCCGTAGAAATACACGTCGCGCTTGTTTTCGACCGCGAGCTTGACGTCCTGGACCATCTGGCCCGCGTTCAGCTCGCAGACGAGGAACTTCTTCCCGGTGATGCCTTCGAAGGCTTTGTCGGGGAACGGCCAGAGCGAGATCGGGCGGATCATGCCGACCTTCAGGCCTTTCTCGCGGGCCATCTTCATCGCCGATTCGCAGACGCGCGCCATCGAACCGAACGCGACGAGGATGATCTCGGCGTCTTCGAGGTTGTACGTCGCGTAGCGGACTTCGTTCTCCGCGATCCGCTTGTATTTCGCCTGGAGACGCGCGTTGAACTCCTCCCACTGGACGGGGCCGTCGCCGCACGTCACGACTTTGTGGGGCTCGTTCTTTCCGCAGCCGCGGAGCGCGTTCGGCTTCGAGGCGGGGTCCTTCTGTTCCACGTAGCCGGGCAGCTCGACCGATTCGCGCATCTTCGCGAGCGTCGCGTCGGAGAGGAGGATGACCGGGTTGCGGTACTTTTCGGCAAGCTCGAACGATTCCTGCATCAGCTCGCACAGCTCCTGAACGGAGTAGGGAGCGAGGACGAGCGTCTGGTAGTCGCCGTGGCCGCCGCCCTTGACGGCCTGGAAGTAGTCGCCCTGGGAGGCGAGGATCTCGCCGTCGCCCGGGCCGGGACGCATGACCTCGACGATGACGCCGGGGAGATCGCCCGCGGACATGTAGGATACGGCTTCCTGGCCGAGCGAGAAGCCCGGGCCGGACGTCGCCGTCATCGCGCGGTGGCCCGTCGCGACGGCGCCCGCGACCATGTTGAACGCGGAGACCTCGGTCTCGGCCTGGATGAAGGTGATGCCTTCCTCGGGACGCTCGATCATCGCCTTCGCGTAGTACTCAGGCACCTCGGAGGACGGGGTGATCGGATAGCCGAAGTAGAGCTTGCAGCCGGCGCGGATGGCCGATTCGGCCATGGCCTGGTTTCCCTGAAGAAATTCTTTCTTTCCCATGTCAGCCCTCCTTCAGTCTTCCTTGTACACGGTGATGGCGGTGTCGGGGCAGACGCGCGCGCACGTACCGCAGGCGATGCAGCCATCGCCGACGACCGGCGGGTAGTAGCCCTTCTTGTTGACCTTCTCGCCCTTGGAGAGGACTCCCTTCGGGCAGAAGCGGATGCAGTAACCGCATTCCTTGCAGCGGTTGAAGTCGATTTCGACGACGTTTTTCATAGGTGTCAAGCTCCTGGAAATGAGGTGAGGCGGCGGTTATTTCGTGTGCTTCGCGGCCTTCGCGGCGAGGTATTCGGGCATCGTCTTGTTGTAGAATTCTTCTTTGATGCCGACGACTTCCTTCGTCAGGATGAAGAGCGCGATGATGTTCGGGATGATGATGAGGCCGTTCGCGGTGTCGGCGAGGTCCCAGACGAGTCCGAGGTCGGAGAAGGCGCCGATCATGATGAAGACGAGCCAGAGGACGCGGAGGACCGTGCGGGCCTTGTCGTTGCCGACGAGGTAGATCCATCCTTTTTCCGCGTAGTTATAGAACGTGATCAGGCAGGAGTAGCCGAACAGGACGGCCGCGCCGACGACGATGTACTGGCCCCAGTTGCCGGGGAGGAGTTTCTGGAACGCGCCCATCGTCAGCGAAACGCCTTCGAGACCCGTATTCCAGAGGCCGGAGAGGACGATCGTCAGACCCGAGACGAGGCAGACGACGAACGTATCGACGAAGACTTCCAGCGGGCCCCAGATGGCCTGTTCGCCGGGCATCGAGACCTTCGCGGCGGAATGGGTGAC
>JAEEUO010000074.1 GCA_016286935.1 Bacillota bacterium
CGCGCGGAAAACGCCGTTTCCGGCCGCTTCGCGGAACTCGACGACATCATGGCCTTCAACCAGTACAAAGTCCTCGACGCCTTCCGGTCGAACCATGTCTCCGACTCCCATTTCGTCTCCTATACCGGCTACGGCTACGACGATCCGGGCCGCGCGATGATCGAGAAGGTCTTCGCGACGGCGTTCCGGACCGAAGCCGCGCTCGTCCGCACGCAAATCGTCAACGGCACCCACGCGATCTCGATGGCGCTGATGGGTGTCCTCCGGCCCGGCGACGAGATGATCGCCGCGACGGGGCTCCCGTACGACACGATCCAGTCGACGATCGGCCTCGCGGAGAACTCGAAGGGGAAGGGGACGCTGCTCGACTACGGCATCACGTATAAACAGGTCGACCTCAACCCCGACGCGACGATCGACGTTCCCGGCGTTCTCGCGGCCATCACGCCGAAGACGCGCCTGATCCACGTCCAGCGTGCGACGGGCTACGCGTGGCGGAAGGCGATCCTGATCCGCGAGATCGAGGAACTCTTCCGCGCGGTGAAGGCGGTCCGGCCGGACATCATCTGCATGACCGACAACTGCTACGGCGAATTCCTCGACACGAAGGAACCGACCGAGGTCGGCGCCGATCTGATGGCCGGCTCCCTGATCAAGAATCCGGGCGGCGGCCTCGCGCTCTCGGGCGGCTACGTCGTCGGCCGGGAGGATCTGATCGACCTCGTCGCGCGGCGCCTTTACACGCCGGGGATCGCGGGGGAATGCGGCCTGACGTTCGGCCAGACGCGGACGATGCTCCAGGGCTTCTTCCTCGGGCCGAAGGTCACGAACGGCGCCGTGAAGGGCGCGATCCTGTGCACGCAGGCGTTTCAGGATCTCGGCTACGACGTCTCCCCGAAGCCGCTCGATCCGCGTTCCGACATCATCGCCGCGATCAAGCTCGGCTCCCGCGAGGCGATGATTGCCTTCAGCAAGGGCGTTCAGTCCGCAGCGCCGATCGATTCGTTCGTCGAGCCCGTTCCCGCGCCGATGCCCGGCTACGACGACGACGTCATCATGGCCGCCGGCGCCTTCATTCAGGGCGCGACGCTCGAGCTTTCGTGCGACGGGCCGATGCGCGAGCCGTACATCATCTACTTCCAGGGCGGCCTGACGTACGAGCACGCCCGTTTCGGCGTCATCATGGCGCTCCAGAAACTCAGGGAGGCAGGTCTTTTGCCCGATGTCCGGTAATCTTTCCTCCGCACCCGGTCCGGACGCTCCGGAGAAGCGCGAACGCGTCTTCGCGATCCTGAAATTCGCGCTCCTCATCGTTTTTCTCGTCGGCGTTCCGCTCTACATCTTTCTCGCGCACCCGGAGGTCATCGCGCTCCTGAAGGACAGGGATGCGCTGGAAGCCTTTCTGGAGGCCCACCGCAGCCACGCGCTCGTCATCCTTTTCGCGTTCCAGGTCCTCCAGATTGTCGTCGCGGTCATTCCCGGCCAGGCGGCGCAGTTCGTCGGCGGGTACGCGGTCGGGATCCTCGCGGGCTTCGCCGTCTGCATGGCGGGGATCGTCGTCGGCACGGTCATCAGCTATCTCCTCGCGCGCCTGCTCGGCCGCGATTTCGTTACGTTCTTCTTCAATAAAAAGACGACGGCGGACATCGAGGAAAAGATGCGGTCGGAAAGGGCGCACGCGCTCGTATTCCTTCTGTATCTCATTCCGATGCTCCCGAAGGACGCCGTCGCGTACGTCGCGGGCGCGTGCGGGTATCCGCTGCGGCTCCTGCTCCTGATCTCGACGGTCGCGCGGACGCCGGCGATGTTGCTCGGCATCGCGATGGGAGCCCAGCTCAGATCCGGAAACCACGCCGCATTGATCGTTCTGTTCTGCGTCGCGGCCGCGATCCTGGCGGTCACCGTATGGAAACGCGAAAAAATAACGGAATTCGCGAACAAATGTTTCAAAAAGTAGTTGACAAAGAACAAACGTTCTGTTAATCTGTACCCGTAAAGAACAAATGTTTCGCAAGAAACGGAGGGTACGAAAATGAGAAAACACTATCGGATCAAGTCGAAAGGGCGCTTCTTCCTCTTTGTGGCGCTTTGCCTTCTGATCGTATGCGGGAGCGTAACGGCCGTCGTTGGTTTCCCGACCGCTCATGCCGCCTCCGCCGACGAATACGTCGAAGTCGTCGTCCGGAACGGCGATACGCTCTGGAACATCGCCCGGACGTACGGACCTGCCCACACCGATACGCGTATCGTCGTCTATAATATCGAGAGAGTAAACGGCATCTCCGCTGATTCGCTTATGCCGGGTCAGATTCTCCTTGTGCCGGTTTCTCTATAGAACGGTCGAATCCTTTACCGGATCGAACGTGTTTGGGGAAGAAAACCGCGGTCTCGGCCGCGGTTTTCCTATTGGAGCAGCTGCCGGAAAGATAAACAAAATAGAAACAAAAAACATTAGCACTCACTATTGACGAGTGCTAACAACAGTGCTATAACAGAATCGAACAGAGGGACAGGGCAAACGAAGGGATGCCTACCCCGGATACGAAACCGGCCCGAAGCCCCTGTTCGAACGATAAAAGCAAATCATCTGTAAAAGGAGGGAAATACAATGTATCTGCCGAAACTCTATACCGAAAACCTGTTCGATGAATTCTTCGATGACTTTCCGCGTTACGTGAACTGGAACGAACCGGAACGCAAACTGTACGGCCGCCATGCGGACCGCCTGATGAAGACGGACGTCCGTGAGAACGGCGATGCGTACGAGATCGCGATCGATCTGCCGGGCTTCAAGAAAGAAGAGATCGCTCTTGAACTCGAAAACGGCTATCTGACGATCAGCGCCACGAAATCCCACGAGGAAAAGAAGGAGGAAAAGGGCAAGCTGATCCGCCAGGAGCGCTACAGCGGCGCGATGCAGAGAAGCTTCTTCGTCGGCGAGACCCTCACCGAAGAGGACATCAAAGCGTCCTTCCGCGACGGCGTTCTGGAACTGACCGTTCCGAAGGCCGAAGCGAAGAAACTGCCCGAAAAGAAGACGATCCTGATCGGCGACTGATAAAGCTGATAATACCAACGAAAATCTTCGCGTCTGCTTGACGCGAAGATTTTTTTGTCAAACTGTATGTCGTTTTCGCCTCCGTTTCGAACCACAAGATATACCGCCCGTTTTCGGACGGTTTTTTGCGCAAAATCATTGACAAGGGCACTGATTTGTGTTAAATTATTCACAAAGAGTATGAAAGGAGGACACTGCAATGCCTCAAACCATCATTACGATCGTCATCGTCGCGCTCGTTATCGTCATCCTTCTCCGCTGCATTCGAATCGTCCCCCAGGCCAGCGCCTGGATCATCGAATCCTTCGGTAAATATAAGGTGACGTGGAGCGCAGGCCTTCACTTTAAGATTCCGATCATCTACCGGATCGCGAAGAAAGTCAGCCTGAAGGAACAGGTCGCCGACTTCGAGCCCCAGCCCGTCATTACGAAGGATAACGTCACGATGTCCGTCGACTCGGTCGTGTTCTTCTACATCTTTGATCCGAAGCTCTTCGCGTACGGCGTCGAACGGCCGATCGCCGCGATCGAGAACCTGTCCGCCACGACGCTGCGTAACATCATCGGCTCGATGACGCTCGATGAAACGCTGACGTCCCGCGACAACATCAACAGCCGCATCACCGCCATCCTCGACGATGCCACCGATAAATGGGGCATCAAAGTCAGCCGCGTCGAAGTCAAGAACATCGCTCCGCCGAAGTCCATTCAGGAAGCGATGGAAAAACAGATGAAGGCCGAACGGGAAAAGCGTGAAGCGATCCTGACCGCCGAAGGTAAGAAACAGTCCGCGATCACCCTTGCCGAAGGTGAAAAAGAGGCCGCGATCCTCCGTGCCGACGCCGTCAAGGAACAGCGCATCCGTGAGGCACAGGGCGAAGCCGAGGCGCTCCTCGCGATCCAGTCCGCGCGTGCCCAGGGCATCCGCATGATCAACGAGGCGCACCCGTCCGAACAGTACCTGAAGCTCAAATCGTTCGAAGCGGCCGAAAAGATGGCCGACGGCCAGGCGACGAAAATCATCGTACCGTCCGAGATCCAGAACCTCGCGGGAACGGTCGCCGCGGTGGGGGAAGTGCTGAAAAACCCCGAAAAATAAAAGGGGAGGATGAACTATGAACGCAGCGCTCGGATCGTTCGTGCCGTTCATCACGCTGATCATCATCTTCGCCGTGATCGGCAACGCGATCAAAAGCAACCAGAGAAAAGCCCGCGCCCATCAGGAATATCTGAATCGGGAGGCCGCAAAGACCTCCCCGGGCCGCCCTGCTCCTTTGCGAACAAATGTTCCAAAAGGGAACAGCGGATCCTCCGTACAGTTTGACCGCTCCGGTCAGCCCGTGCCGTCCGCCCGTGCCGGCCAGTATGACAAGGTCTCCACATCCGCCTACGTTCCGTCGTCCCGCCGGAAAGACTCCGCGGCCTCGGTCAGCCGGACCGCGTCCCAGTCCGGACGCATGATCCGGACGACGAACGACGGGTTCCTGATGGAGGACCGCCAGAACGACTGGCTCGCCAAACAGATGCGCGAGGAGTCGCGTGCCCTGAAGGCCACGTCCGATATGTTCGACCTCAAGGCACAGCACGCCGCCGATTGCGACGCGCGCGACCTCAAGGAGACCCACGCGCGCGACCACAGACTCGGCCGACTCGACCGCTGAGACGTCGAAAAACGGCATAGGTAAAAAAGAGAAACGAAAACGGACGATAAAGATATCGACCCCCTCAAAAAAAATCGCTTAAATCGGCTGTTTTTCGGTCACATCTCAGAACCATTGAAATTTCAACGTTAACAGGCTCCCCCGGGTTCCAAAAGGCCCGGGGGAGTGCTTATTTGCCGTATATGGTATTATCTCTTCCGAAAATTTATGTTTTAGGAATAGTTGCACATTTCGGGATCACTCCCCTTGCGCATGGTTATCCATCAAAAAACGCATCGCGGCGGTCCGTCGCTCCGATGCGTTTTGATTCGTGTTCTGTTTTGACTTCTCTTCTACCGCGTTTCGGGATGAAGTTCTTTGTAATGGTCTTCGATGTAACTCTGTAAAATGACGATCGCTGCCTGGCGGTCGATGATCTTTTTGCGGTCCTTCGGCGAGACGTTCGCCCGGATCATCACGTCGGCCGCTTCGACGGTCGTAAGCGCCTCGTCCTCAAAGACGATCTCCACGGCCGCCAGTTCGGCTCCGGAGCTTCTGAGCTTGTTCGCGAGCTTTTGAACAAATGTTCGCACTTTTTCGGTCTGGGGGCTGTCCGTCCCGTCGAGGCGCCGCGGCAGACCGCAGACGACGCGCGTTACGCCGTACTCCCTGATCAGATCGACAACAGCCGTCGTGTCGCGCCGGATCCCGATCCGTTCGATCGTCGTCACGCCGCTCGCTATGATGTTGTTCACGTCGGAGACCGCGACGCCGATCGTCCTGTCCCCGATATCAAGCCCGAGAAGCCGCATAATCGCCTTTCTGAGGGACTTTTTCCCTTCTTCCGGTATCTTTATCGAATGAAACGCAAAACGGTTCAAATCGGCTGTTTTACCGCGTACCGTTTCGCCGCGCATGTAGCGCGCCGGCGGACCGCCGAGACCGTTTGTTCCGGGTAATAAAAAACACGGGCGCCCGTAAACCGGGGCCCGTTGTTCCTTGGAGTTACTTCTTGAGGTATACCCGGAGAAGCTCCTCCACGAGGTCGTCGCGTTCCACGCGGCGTATCAGATTACGGGCGTTGTTGTGCCCGGTAATATAGGAAGGATCGCCCGACAGGATGTAGCCGACGAGTTGGTCGATCGGGTTGTAGCCCTTCTGGTCCAGCGCGTCATAGACGGTCTGAAGGATCTCTTCGGTCGTCTTATCTTTTCCAGGCTCGGGACTCTTGAACAGGATGGTTTCTTTGTCTGCCATTGTTCAACACCTCCATTCTGCGTCCATTATACCAAAATCTGATGCCTTTGTACCCCTTTTCACAACGTGTAATCAAAAAGTAACAAAAGACTGCAATTATCGATCCGGAAAAATAACCGTTTTTTCACACTCCGTAATACGTTGTATCCTTCTTTTTTCTTCTGGAGAAAGTTTTTCGAAAATATCGTACGTTATAGGCTTTTGTACACGCTGAATTGATGGATCTGTTCTGTAGTATTTCTTTTCTTGGGTAATTCTATTCTCTTCGATTTGTTTCTGTCGTGCAATTTCGTCAT